>JAGLBW010000099.1 GCA_023146545.1 Cocleimonas sp. | reverse complement strand
ACCAAAGAGTCGGATGTTTTTATTATAAAAATCACCCCCTGATTTATTTGTTAAGGCAACCTTATCATTTGTCCAATCAATACCATTGATAGAACGAATTGGCTTTGGGCTTGAACCAACGGCTATTAACTGTGTTCCGTTGGTTGCTATGTTATTCAGATTAGCAGTCGTTGGGGCGTTGCGCGCTGTCCATTGTGTTAAGGGATCCGTTACCGTTACAGTCATCTGATCGGTTGCAACGCCTCCTTTCATATCACTCACGGTTACTTTAATGGTATAAGTCCCGCCTATAATCCATTGGTGCTGAACGGTTGGCCCACTGTTATGGATTACCCCATCACCAAAGTCCCATTGATAAGCCAGTGGGTCACCATTGGTATCGGTTGCATTAGCAGTAAAGCTGATTTCTTTTCGTACGGTAACAGCCTTTACCTTTGAAAGTGTTACGCTAGGCGGTTGGTTATTCTTAAAAGCACCGAGATTAATTTGTAGCTCAATCCACTCATCCGATGCACTGCCTCCTATCGCTGTCGGGGTAATATGAATGCCTGCAATCGTATCGCTATAAGTCCGCCCCAAAATAACGCTGGCATCATCTTTATCTTTCTTATTGTCGGTAAAAGAACCTGGTGTAGTATCAATGAGCCAGCTTTTAAGTGATTTAGGTTGTTGCCAAAGAAGGTAAATGCCCTTTTTTAGCCATTGATTATCAAAATTTTGGCGATAACCTAACCAGTAGAAGCCGCCATCACCGCGATCAACACGCAAGCCTTGTACACCCGTTGCCTTTTTATGATCAAAACGGTGTAAACGATAGGTTCCACTTTTTGTTATTTCATTGAATTGATTGCTTTCTAACCAATTCAGGCGCACTAACGCTTGGGGGTGAAAATACCCATTCGGTGCTGATCCACTGCCCATAATATCAAATTTATCACCGTACTCTTCTGTTTCTCCTTCCCCTATGATCGATTTATTTGAAGTCTCCCAAAAACTGGCATGAGCAAGACCATAGTTATGCCCGATTTCGTGGGTCAGTACTCTTGTAGAGTAATTATTATGTAACCAAAGGCGTTTTCCCCCGAGCGTTGCTCGTCCCGCATATTTCATTCCAATACGTGTAAAATAGACACCAACAATATCGTACTGATTAAGATCAACCCCTGAGTTTAAGGTATTAAACGCGGTTTTTGCATCATCGTATAGGGTATTGCTTTGATCACCTGAGACGTAAAATGTAGAGGTGTTCGGTACACGCACAACGGCTTCGCTTACCCCTACTTCTAGCCATGTTTTACCTTTAGATATATTTTTGATTAAACTAGACACATTCCCATTAAATTGCTTGGCTAAAGTATCACGGTCTACCGGTTCTCCTACTTTATCTGAAAAATCAACACGAATAATATAGATTTTCTTTTTTGTCAGTGTCCAGCTGGAAGGTTTTGCTCTTAGTTGAAATCGTTCTCCAACAGCATTTTGTGCAAACCCAGTCTCATTTAAGTTACTTTCTGTTAAAAGGAACTGTGAGCCTGTATCAGGACCTATTTCTTGTTCTAATTGTGCTAATTTTCTATTCAGTTGATTAATATTTTGAAGGGATGAAAAGTAAAATACTTGACCACCAGCAAGCGCTAAAACTGGCTTAGCCTCAATTTTGTTACCCGTATACGTGTCAATCTTAATATTAGTACGCGCATTAGGAAAATGTGTTTGAATATAGTTGCGCTCATGATCACTCACAGGCATCAGTGCATTTTCTTTTACTGCCGCTATACCGTTAAGTGTAATTCCCTGAAGTACAATCCCATTTTTTGAAAGGATGTCAGTGCGTTGCCCATAACGGTATAGCTTATGGGCTATCGGTTTATTATTTACCTTTAAAATGAGCTGGGCATTACTCGTCTCATTTCTCGTATTATTTTGCTCCTTAGGGAGTACCAATAAATCGCCTCTTTGGCTAAACGGTTTCTCAACCCATTTTGCAATTTCAGGGGGTAATGCGTCATATTGGGAAAAAGAGAGTGAATGCTGTAAAGCCAGTTGAGGATTTTTTTTGATAAGATCTAACATCAGCGGTTGACGTTTTTTAGCAAGTTCAACCCCTTTAGCAAGCTGAAGTGCCTGATTAGCGGTTATTGTTGACTGCAACCACTGGGAAAAATCATGTAACACTACTTTTGAATTTATTTCATTCGTCTGTTTTACATCTGAGCGCTCAATGGGAAGATGCGGTTGAATAAGTGTTTCTGGTTTTTTCTGTTCTACACGTTGATTATTCAGAGAAATATCATCTCTAGTCTGATTTTTAGTTAAAGTAAATATTCCACCCCCAATAAATAATAAGCTAACTATTATCAATACATTAATATTCCACTTCGTCATCATGATAACCTTTTGATCTAAGTCTGACCGCATTAAAAATACACTTTCCCCTTATTCAGTATCACGCTTCTTTTTTTTAAATGCAAGATCCAGCAGGTATTAATTAGAATTTTTTTCTAACATCATAAAACTAAATAATCAAGAGAAGTTAATCCATTGTCGGGTATCGTGTGAAATTATGCTCATATTCCTCTTTATTTATTTTTAATCCAGAGGTGACGGAGCTTGCTCTCTTTATTGATGCTGTAGGTCTTGAGATGTTTTTCATGCTTGTCGAAGTCCAAATTCTTGTCGCCTTTGGCTTGCCAAATTACGTTTATCTTTTATTTATGTGAAAAATGTACACCAATATTTTTTTCAAGAGTAGTCTGGCGTAATATAAAGAAAGCATCAGGTCTCCAGTAAGTGATGCCAACGGTCAAAACAGATGTAGCGGGTAAGTGCTCGAATATCATTGAAGAAGGTTTTTCTTGATCCTAACGCTTCAGGTACTGACTGATACGGTTGATCAAAAAACTCCAGCAAGGTATGAACAAGAAATGAGAGTCTATTCAAGGTTGCCAAAGTAGACGAAAGATGCTGTTTTCCATGACCAAAATTATGATCAAGAGGGTATCCTTTTGTTTTAAGCCATCAATCCAATGTTTGATGATGTACTAGTGTGTAACATCACTTAATATGAGGTATGAGAATGCACAGGAATCTTAAAATATTGTTTTAGAATATTTTATTTGGGAAAGATCTTTATTAATGCGATTCGAGAAGCTTTTACTCAATTGCAAAAGTTGAAATCGGTTAGTGCGTAACATCAGTAATTAAGTTAAATTGGAGCCTGCATGAAATATCAAGATATTCCAAGCCAGTGGATAACACCCGACTGGTCAGCCCCTAAAAATATTAAAGCGATTATGACCACTCGCCAAGGGGGCTATAGTCAAGCGCCTTTTGATAGTATGAATTTAGGTGATCATGTTGATGATGATCGTGATTGTGTTAAAAAAAATAGAGCGTATTTAAAGCAGGTCTTAGATTTACCTCGTGACCCACTTTGGTTAAATCAAGTACATGGGACAACTGTGGTTAATGTCGATCACCAACCGATTGTAAAACACAAACAGGAAATAATAGACGCGGATGCTGAGGTAGCGTATCAAACAGGCTCTGTTTGTGCCGTAATGACAGCCGATTGTTTGCCTGTTTTATTTTGCAATCAACAGGGTACCGCAATTGCGGCAGCTCATGCGGGGTGGCGTGGATTACAGGCGGGTGTCCTTGAGGCAACGGTTGCTACTTTAAGCTGTCCTACTTCTGAGGTCATGGCATGGTTAGGAGTTGCTATTAGTCCCAAGTATTTTGAAGTAGGGCACGAGGTACGCGCTGCTTTTATGTTAGATGATCATGTCGCAAAAGCTGCGTTTGTACCCAGTTCAAACGAGGGTAAATGGTTTGCTGATATTTATCACTTAGCTCGGTTGCGTTTATCTGCAGTGGGGGTGACACAGATTTATGGTGGTGGTGAATGTACTTTTAATTCTCAATCACAATTTTATTCTTATCGACGGGTGGCAAAAACAGGTCGAATGGCAAGTTTAGTTTGGATGATTTAAGGATAATGACATTGCTCAAGATTTATTGCGCCTAAAAAAACAAAGCTTAATTTCGATGAAGAAAAATTACGGTTTTCTACTTAGACGGGCTTTACTAGTGCGTAACATCAGTTATTGGGATAATTTGCCATTCGCTGTACTGTTCATTCCTAGTGGATTAGTTCAATCAAAAAAAGCCTCATTAATGCTTTTTACAAACCTCATAAGCAGAAATTAACGATAGCGATTTAAGTAACGTTGGGCGCTTTTATCCCAGCTAAAATCTTGGTTCATGGCATTGTGTTGTAGCTGTTGCCAAACGCTTTTGTTTTTGAAAACAGTTAAAGCGCGTTGAATTGTGCTGAGTAAGTGTGCTGTATCAGGGGTATTAAATACAAAACCATTGGCTTGGTTGACGCTATTTTTTTCTAACTTATTTTCGGTATTAATTTGTGCATCAACCACGGTATCTGCTAACCCTCCTGTGCGGTGTACAATCGGTAAGGTGCCGTAACGTAGGCTGTACATTTGATTTAAACCACAAGGCTCAAAACGGGAGGGCATTAAAAAGAGGTCACATGCGGCTTCTAATAAATGTGCTTGGCTTTCATCATAGCCAATGGTAATGAAAACACGGTCGGGATATTGCTGATTCAATTGACGTAGTCTTGTTTCAAAGTATGGGTGTCCTGTTCCAATTAAAACAAAGTTAGCCTCGCTTTCTGCAAGGATTTGGGGGATAGCTTCGACCACCATATCCACACCTTTTTGCTCAACTAAGCGGCTGACCATGCCTAACAAGGGTACTGCTAACTGGTTTTTTGTTGATTTGATGCCATAAGATGTCAGCAATGCTTGTTTGTTTTTTTGTTTGCCTTTCAGTTGCTTCGATGTGAAGTGGTGAGGAATTAATGTATCCTGTTCAGGATTCCAAACCGTGGTATCAATCCCGTTTAAAATCCCTGAGAGTTTATAATGTCGTGATGATAAAATGCCTTCCATGCCATAGCCGAAAGCGGGGGTGCAAATTTCTTTAGCATAGGTTGGGCTAACGGTGGTAATGGCATCGGCATAAATCAAGCCTGCTTTGAGCAGGGATAACTTACCATAAAATTCAACCCCTTCGGATGACCACCATTGAGGCGGTAGTTGTAGTTCTGTGTAGGTTT
>JAGLBW010000098.1 GCA_023146545.1 Cocleimonas sp. | reverse complement strand
CCTAACAGAGCCACTGCTTTGGAAAATAAGCTAAAACGCTCGGCATTATCAGCCCAGTCATAACCTGCTTGATCGGTATAAGGATTACCTGCTCGATCAAATAAATCAGGACAGTCAATTAACCATAAGGGCATTGAAAATTGTGGATGATGCGTTTCTAACACCCGTACTTGACGTGTTTTATCGTTTAAAGTGATGGTTAACCATCCTAAAATGGAAAATGAATCTAATTTCTTAAGGAGATCTTGATAAGCAGGCAGTACTAAACGAACCTCCGCGCCTTCTTTTTGTAAAGCATGTGGCAAACTGTAAGCAACATCACCTAAGCCCCCCGTTTTTATCAACATCCAGACTTCACTGCTGGCAAATAATACGTTCATTGATCCCCCTTAAAGTAGCGTGCTGTTTTTCTTTCTTTTCTTTTTAGCTCGGCTTAAGAAATAAAGCACCTAATGGTGGTAGCGTTAAACCGATAGATTGTTTAAAGCCTGACCATGCTATCGCTTCAACGTTAAGATTCCCTTGATTACCACAGTTTGACCCTGAATAAAAATGGGAGTCGGTATTGAGGATTTCTTGATAGTTTGCTGCTGTGGGTACACCAATGCGGTAGTTTTCACGGATTAAAGGGGTGAAGTTTAAAATACAGATAATATGATCGTCAGCTTGATCCGATTGACGCATTAAACTTAATACCGATTGATCCGCATCATGACAGTCAATCCATTGAAAACCTTGCTCAGAAAAGTCCCAATGATACAATGCTTTTTCCGTAGTGTAGAGTTTATTTAAGTCGGTAATGAGTTGTTTTATTCCCAAATGGCTATCAACGTTTAATAAATCCCAATCGAGCTGAGCGTTATCATTCCATTCATTCCATTGTGCGATTTCACAGCCCATAAAGAGGAGTTTTTTCCCTGAGTGAGCGTATTGCCATGCATAAAATAAACGTAAGTTTGCCATTTTTTGCCCGTCATCTCCGGGCATTTTATTTACTAAGCTCTGTTTACCGTGTACCACTTCATCATGTGATAACGGCAGTACAAAATTTTCTGAGTAGCTGTAAAGTTGGCTAAAGGTGAGTTGATGGTGATGATATTTACGGTAAATAGGATCATTCTCGATATAAGATAGATTGTCATTCATCCAGCCCATATTCCATTTTATTGAGAAGCCTAAACCACCGAGTTCGACAGGACGCGAAACCATTGGCCATGCTGTTGACTCTTCTGCCATGGTTAATACCCCCGTTTGTAGGCCGTGTACGGTGGTGTTCATTTGACGTAAAAACTGAATCGCTTCTAAGTTTTCACGCCCGCCAAATTCATTGGGTAACCATTGTCCTGCTTCACGGGAATAATCCAGATACAACATCGAAGCCACGGCATCGACCCGCAGCCCATCGAGATGAAATTCTTCAATCCAATAAACAGCATTGGTGATAAGAAAATTACGCACTTCATTGCGTCCGTAATTAAAAATTAAGGTGCCCCAATCTTGATGTTCACCACGGCGTGGGTCATCATGCTCATACAATGCATCACCATTAAAGCGTGCTAAAGCAAAAGCATCTTTGGGAAAATGTGCAGGAACCCAGTCAAGAATAACCCCTAAGTCTTGCTGATGGCATTGATCGATAAAATATCGGAAATCATCGGGTGTTCCAAAGCGGGCGGTGGGTGCAAAAAAGCCCGTGACTTGATAACCCCATGATTGATCTAAAGGATGTTCGGCAATGGGTAGTAATTCTAAATGGGTATAACCCATTTCTTTAACGTAAGGGATAAGCTGTTGCGCTATTTCACGCCAATTCAGGAAATTACCTTGCTCATCCCGTCGCCAAGAACCCGCATGTAATTCATAAATGCTGATGGGTTGGTGTTGCCAATCAAAGGTTTTACGTTGTGCTAACCATTGATCATCTGCCCATGTAAACGACTCATGATTGACAATGCGTGAGGTGGTATCAGGGCGCAATGCCATAGCGCTGGCATAAGGATCGGTTTTGGTGAGTAACGTATTGTCTTGGGTTAGAATTTCGTATTTATAGACCTCATCCGCGTTTAAATTGGGAATAAAGAGTTCCCAAACACCTGATGCTCCTCGACTCCCCATCGGGTGACGACGACCATCCCATGCATTGAAATCACCGATGACACTGACGCGTTGTACATTAGGCGACCAAAGCGCAAATTGACAACCTGCTATACCATCAACGCGACATAAATGCGCCCCCATAAATTGATAAGCCCGTTGATGATTGCCTTCACCAAAGAGGTGCAAATCTAGCGCGCTGATTTGTGGTAAAAAGCTATAGGGTGAAACCGTTTCATGCCATTTTTTACTGCCTTTTTCTTGCCAACGTAGGGTGTAATGAGGTTCTAGTTTATCGGTTTTGGCTACAGGGTATTCGAAGAGGTCGGTGTCAGGATGGCGTGTCATTGAACCCAAGCCTAAGATTTCAACCTGCTCTGCGATAGGAAGAAAGGCACGGATTAACGGTGTATCATCTTGTTGGTGTAGACCTAAAACAGCAAAAGGATCATGATGTTTACCTTGTTGCAAACGTAATAGGCTATCGTCGATAATCGGTGTTTTAGTGTTTGTTTTTATAGGACTAGTGGTCTTATTGCTGACTTTGTTTTTGTTAGATGTCACCATCGTCGCCTCTGTTTTTTTAACAAGTAGATGTTGTTGAATAATATTCCTTAGCTGATTGATCTTCAGGAGGGAGAGAAATTTCATTGTTTTGATCGTTATCTTATTAAATCAAACGTCCTGATTGTGTTAATGCTTTATGGATTTTAGTGACCAGTTCAGGATGAAGGACTTGCCACTGAAATTGCCATTGCCAGTTGCCTTCTGATACCCCTGGTAAGTTCATACGCGCTTCCGAACTAAAGCCTAAAAAGTCTTGTAATGGAATAATGGCCAACTGTGCTTGGCTATTGAATGCCGATTCAATTAAAGCATCGACGACTTGCGCCGTGTTATCAATCCCTAAGGTCTTTAAAATATACGCTTGTCGGTCGCTGTCTTGATCATCAAACCAGCCTTGGCTTGTGTCATTATCATGTGTCCCCGTATAGACAATACGGTCATAACCAATATTGTGCGGTTTGTGGGGATTGTCTTCAAAGGCATCAAAAGAGAATTGTAATACCGACATGCCTGCGAGCTGATATTTTTCGCGTAAAGCAGTAACTTCGGGTGTAATAATGCCTAAGTCTTCAGCAATAATGGCAACATCACCTTTCACTTCTTTTAGGTGGGAAAGCAATTGATCACCTAAGGCTTTTTGCCATTGACCTTCCATTGCTGTTTGACAATGTGCAGGGATAACCCAAGCGGATTCTAGCCCTCTAAAATGATCAATTCGTACTAAATCAAATAACATGAAATGATTTTCTAGGCGGTTCATCCACCAGTTAAAATCATCGTGCGCCATCCGTTCCCAGTTGTAATGGGGGTTTCCCCAACGCTGACCTGTTTCGGAGAAATAATCAGGCGGTACGCCCGCGACAACCTGTGCTTGCCCGTGCTCATCCAGTAAAAAAAGTTCAGGGTTTGCCCAAACATCGGCACTATCATGAGCAACAAAAATAGGTATATCACCAAATAATAAAATATCACGTTGATGGGCATAGTCTCGTAACGCGTGCCAACGTTGATAAAGGCAATATTGTTGCCAATAAATGATGTCGATAGAGGATCGATATTTGATGCTAAATTGCGCTAAGGCGTTGGGGTCACGTTGTCGATAGAGCGTATCCCAATCCGTCCAAGCCGATTGCTCAAATACGGATTTTAAGCTCATAAATAAAGCATAGTCTGCTAACCAATACTGCTCTTGTTGATACCATTGTTGATAGTTGATATTTTCCAGATCAGGTTTTCGATAGTCACTGTCGTCTAATAACGCAGGGTTCATTGCAAAAGCAGAGTAGCATTGGTAAGGCGAATGATTGCTTTGCGGTACACCTAACGGTAAAACTTGCCAAACATTAAGACCTGCATTGGTGATGAAGTCGAGCCAAAGAAAAGCATCATCATCCAATTTTCCCGAAGGTAACGCCGTGGGGTGAAGTAATACCCCAGCAAGACGTTTTTGTTGTTTTATTAGGCTTGTATAAGTATCCATTAGCTATTACGCCTCATTGTCCCTGAGTTTTCGGCATCGCCACCGCCTTGGGAAATTGCTTCATCTAAATAATTTGGAGCGGATTGATGAATCAAATCATATAATTTTTTTAATTGCACCCGAAATAATTGGTCAAAGTCGCGCACGCTACCTGAAGCGTTATAATCACCAAACCACCAGAACCAGTCAGACCCTTCACAGATGGCTAATTGATCGGCTAAGGCAAGTAATGCTTGCGCTGATAAGTTGCCTTCAGCAACCACGTCATCACAAGACTGTTTCGCAGCGACAAGGTATTCCCAAGCACGATTTTTATCCTCTTGCCCAACCCATGTGGCAAAGTTGCCGTAGACCCAACTTCCTGCACAGAGTTGATCAATAGTGGTCGCTTTAACGGTTTTGGACGTTTCTGCAAAGGTTGTGGTTTCAATAACATCGCTCTGTGTCATTTCACGGTACAACGCATCAAGAAAGGGATAACCGTTGTCAATATAATATTCCCATGCATTTTCACCATCGAGAATAATCGAGACAACCTGTTGATCGACATCATCACCCAGAAAACGGTGGATATTGCTTAGGTTTTCCACAAAATTACGTGCCGCATCATCTGCATTCCAATGACTGTATTCAAAGCCAATAAAATCCGATAAACCATCATCACGAAAATACAGCTGTGTGGGGTTATCTTGATATTGATAAGGTTTAAACAGTGCCTTTTTATTCTGCACTTCTTCTGAGTTACATTGGGCTAAATGACAGGTGTTGCGCCAGACGTGTTCGCCTGTGGCTGTCCAACGAATCTTTGACTCTGCTAACAGAGCCATTGCATCAGCACTGACACCGCCTTCTGAAAGCCAAACGCCTTCAGGCTTGCGTCCAAAGTAATGCTCAAAAACTTCAATGCCTTTTTTCAGATGCCAGCGTGACCGTTGATAACCTTGTGGATAATCGACACAGCGAGGGCGTGGTGTATCAGGTAAAGCACAGCTCATATTGTCAAAGCTGTTCATTAACGGAATAATCGGATGGGCGTAAGGCGTTACTGATAATTCAATTTGACTCCGATCAGCTAATGCACGATAACGTGGAATAATGCCGCTAAGCGCCGTATGAATTAGCGTTACTAATTGATGACGATCGGCTACCGTATAACCGTGCTCTTTTTGCATGAGCTGTTGAGCAATAGCGGTTTGTTTTAGACTCTGCCCTAACCAAACAAGGTGATACCAGACGATAACATCCTGAAAATATTGTTCTTCAAGATAGAGTAAGGGATATTCCCCTTGTCCTGTATGTTGCACTGCATCATCCAAGCATTTCATTAAACGATGAAAAGCAGGGTAGGGTTCAATCATGCGGGGGGCATAGCAACGTTTACAATCTTCAAATAATTGCTTGCGACCTCTAACATCATCAGGAATGGCTTTAGTCCCTGCTAATAAGGCTAATAAAGGATCAGAGAGTGAACCTGTTTCGGGGGCATCAAGATAAGCCCCTAAGCTTTGCACATAATCATCCAACTGCTCTAATAAAATCGGTGAAAAATTTACCACGGCTGACATAGTAGGGTGATGTTCTAAATGAGTTGCCATGTCGGTATAGTCTTTAATACCGTGCAGATAGACCCACGGCAGATGATAATCTCCCGCTTGACCTTCACGATAGTAAGGCTGGTGCATATGCCAGCATAAGACAACTTTTAACTGCTTAGCCGCCATCGGTGCTCCTCATCGAGTGAATATAAGTGTTGATCTAACATCAAGGGCGTGACCAAGACGATACCTTCAGGTGAAACATGGTATTTTTTACGATCTTCTTCTAGATTCTCGCCAATAATGGTGTCATCAGGAATGACACAGCCTTTATCAATAATGGCTTTGGTAATTCGACAATTACGACCAATTGAAACTTTGGGAAGAATCACACTATCTTTCACTACCGAGTAACTTTCGACGACCGTTGCAAAAGAGAGTACTGAGCGTTTCACTCGTGCGCCTGAAATAATACAGCCTCCCGACACCAGCGAATCAATGGCGACACCACGGCGACCTTCATCATCAAAAATAAATTTGGCGGGTGGATGTTGTGTTTGGTAGGTCCAAATAGGCCAATCACGATCATAAAGGTTTAATTGTGGCTCTATCTCACAAAGCTCCATATTGGTTTTCCAATAGGAAGCTAAGGTGCCGACATCACGCCAATAGGCAGGCTGACCTGTTTCTTCATCACGAAAGGCATACGCCATCGCAATTGATTCTTTGATTTTCTTAGGAATAATATCTTTTCCAAAATCATGCGAGGACTCAGGATCATGAGCATCTTCTACCAAGGTTTCATACAGAAAGCGGGTAGAGAAAATATAGATCCCCATTGACGCTAATGAAACCTCTGGATTATCAGGCATTCCTTCAGGTTCGATAGGCTTTTCCACAAACTTGGAAATACGCATATCATCATTCACTGACATGACACCAAAACCTGTGGCTTCCTCACGAGGAACTTCAATGCAGCCAACAGTAAAGTTAGCCCCCGATTGGACGTGTTGAATCAGCATATCCGCATAATTCATGGTATAAATATGGTCGCCACCAAGGACAATCACATACTCCGCCGCATGACGTTGCATAATATCCAAGTTTTGATATAAAGCATCGGCTGTACCTTTGTACCATGCTTTTTCATCGGTGCGTTGTTGAGCGGGTAGTAACTCGACAAATTCACCGATCTCATCCCGCATAAAACTCCAGCCGCGTTGCAAGTGGCGTAATAGGGAGTGGGATTTGTATTGTGTCAGCACACCGATCTTGCGTAGACCTGAATTAATGCAGTTGGATAGGGCAAAATCAATAATTCGATATTTACCACCAATAGGAACCGCAGGTTTTGCTCGCCAACGGGTTAAATCTTTTAAACGTGAACCCTCACCACCCGCTAACACTAAAACTAAGGTTTTTCGTGTTAACTCCGTTACCATATTCGGTTCGATATAGTATTGGTATTTTTTGGATTGCTCCTTTGCCCCTATTGCCATGCTCTATACTCCTTAAATAGCTGTTCGCACTGTTTTTTTACTGTCATTTTTCCCCATTTATTTTCATTATTCTTTTCTATATTATAAATTTTTGGCGGCGGATAATGCCCCTTGTAACCCTAAGCGGTGATTTCTAATCAGATAAACCGCTGTGTTTTTTGCTATTTTTTTCATTCGTCCTTTGTGGAAATAAGCCTCCTGAAAGGCTTTTGATTCCATCCAAGGTACAATTCTGGCAGCAATTCCCCCTGCGATATAAATCCCTCCCGCAGGTTTAAACAAGAGGGCTAAATTACCAATATAAGCAGCATATATTTCGATAAAAAGCATTAAACTTTTTTTGGCTAACGGATCACCTTTTTGTGCCATTTTAGAAATTTGTTCAGGTTGAGGGATTCCAACAATTGATTGATTTAAAAAACAATAAATATTCTGTAGCCCTTCTCCTGATAATAGGCGCTCATACGATACATGTGAATAATTTTTGAGTAAAAACGCGAGTAAGGCAATCTGTTGTGTGCTGGTTGGGGCAAAGTCAATGTGTCCACCTTCACTGGCATGGGCATAATGACGCTGATGCGCGACCGTTAACCATGCTAACCCTAAACCTGTACCTGCTCCTGTCACCACTTTAGTGGCTTGAACATCCGTTTCAGCGTCATTTAAGGTAATACAATCGGAGGAAACTAGCGTGCCGACACCTAAAGCTGCCGCTTCAAAATCATTAATAAAGTGAAGTTGATCAATCGAAAACTTATTTTTTAGATCATCAGCATCTAATGACCAGTTAAGATTAGTCAGCGTTGCTTGTTTGCCTTTAATCACACCGGGCAGGGCGAGACAGGCTTTATTAATGGTTAAACTAATGTCAATGTCTTCTAAAAAGGCTTCCAACAGGCGTGTTGCATTACTGAAGTGACTACTGGAATAGATTTGTTCGGATAATATTTTAGATTCACCCTCATCATTTTCCTGTACGAGACATAACCAGCTTTTTGTACCACCAATATCAGCTGCTAAAAAATTCACGCGGTGACTTCCTCCTCTTTTTTAGCTTCTTTTTTTAAAATATTATGATAATAATTGATCATCGCATTGGTTGAACCATCATGAGACGTAACCGTATGGGGTTGTTCTATATCTTGTAAAATACGATGGGTTAATTGCTTACCCAGTTCGACACCCCATTGATCATAAGAATTTAAGTTCCAGATAATGCCTTGTACAAAGATTTTATGTTCATAGAGTGCAATTAACATCCCTAAACTGCGCGGGGTTAATTTATCAATTAATAAAGTATTTGTCGGATGATTACCTTCAAAGACCATGTGATGAATGCGTTCTTCGATATTTTGCACGGGTGGATTACTCATCATCACATCGGCGTAGGTTTCATCCAGCGTGCGTCCGCGCATTAAAGCTTCTGTTTGAGCTAAAGCATTGGAAAACATAATATCGTGCTGTTCTTGATGAACACTGTGCGTTAGCATCGAGACAATAAAATCAGCAGGAATCATTTTAGTGCCTTGATGAATCGACTGATAAAAAGCGTGTTGTCCATTAATCCCCGATGTACCCCAAATAATAGGCCCTGTTGCATAGTTTACTTTGCGTCCGTGGCGATCAACGGATTTACCGTTGCTTTCCATATCCGCTTGTTCTAAATACAAGGGTAAACTACGCAAATAATGATCGTAAGGGAAAATTCCGTGTGATTCTGCGTTAAAGAAATTGTTATACCAAACCCCTAGTAAGCCTAAAATAACGGGCATATTTTGTTCTAACGGTGCATCCTTGAAATGTTGATCCATTGAATGAGCGCCGCTTAGCATTTTCTTAAAGTTTTTCATGCCAACGGAGAGTACAACGGATAATCCAATCGCTGACCAGAGTGAATAACGTCCCCCAACCCAATCCCAGATTTCAAACATGTTATCAAGATCGATACCAAAGCGACGGACTTCCGTTTTATTGGTGGAAACCGCCACAAAATGTTTAGCAATATGGGCTTCATTTTGAGCCGATTGTAAAAACCAATCCCGTGCGATGTGCGCATTAGTTAAGGTTTCTTGCGTGGTAAAGGTTTTAGAGGAGATAATTAATAAGGTCGTTTCAGGGTTAAGCTTCTCTAAGGTTTCATCAATATGTGCGCCATCCACATTGGATATAAAATGTACTGTTAAGCCTTTTTGACGGTACGGCTTTAGTGCTTCGTAGACCATTTTAGGCCCTAGATCAGAGCCACCCACCCCAATATTGATAATATCGGTAATCTTTTTGTTGCTATAACCTGCCCAATCGCCTGTACGCACTTTGTGACTAAACTGTTCCATTTTATCAATACTGGCATTGATCTGTGGCATCACATCGTTGCCATCGACCAGAATAGGGGTGTTGGAACAATTACGTAAGGCGGTATGCAACACCGCGCGTCCTTCGGTATTATTGATCTTATCACCCGAAAAAAGCCGCTCTCGCCATGATTCTAAATTAACTTCTCGTGCTAAATTACACAGTAAGGGAAGGGTGTTATGAGACATACGGTTTTTTGAGTAATCGAGCCGCAACCCTTCGTGTTCTACCGTGAATTTTTTAGCACGTTGTGAATCAACGCTAAACAGTCTACGCATATGTAATGGTCTAACATTATGATAATGCGCTTGTAGTTTTTTATAACTGGAAAGTTCCGTTAAGGAGGTTTTATTATTTTTATTGATCATGGTAATTTAAGTTATTTTTAGTGGATGGCGACAGGCTTTCTATTCTACAGATTTAAAAACCTTTCATCCTTGATTAAGGACAGCTTAGGATAAAAAAAGATTAGAAAATAATGAAATGATGCTTTCGGTATCATTTTTAATTGCATTTTTCTCGGCTAAAGAGGGCGCTCTTTTCCAAAAGCGGCTTTATCAAGTAACGTTTTTATAGAAGTTAATGAGCTAATGGTCGCTATAGGCAATGTATCCCCTTGTTGCCATTGGGCGACAGCTTGTTGTTTGTTTTCTCCTGTGACTAGAATCAGTAGGTGTTGAGTATTGCTTAAGCTTTTTTGACTTAAGCTGACGCGATCCTCGGGTGGTTTAGGCGCATGGTGTACTGCATGAGCTGGTTCGTCATGATGATGTTGGTGTTGTGGAAATAAGCTGGCGGTGTGACCATCTTCACCCATTCCGAGGATGACTAAATCAAAAGGTAGTGCGGTTTCAATTGTTTTACGATACGCTTGCGCGGCTTTTTCTGCACCCTTTTCAGCAGGAATAAATCGTATTTGTTGCTCAGATAAAGGAAGGTGATCTAATAAGTTTTTTCTGATCATTTCACTGTTGCGCTCTGGATCAGCTACGGGTAAACAGCGTTCATCCCCTAAATAAAATAACCATTTATTCCAATCCCCACCTTCTTGTGCCATTAAGCGATAAACACGTTCAGGTGTTGAGCCACCCGCTAAGACAATACGAAATTGTCCGTGTTTTTTTATTGCTTGCGTTGCGCTTTGCATAATCTCATGGCAAGCGGCGATAGCAACGGCTTCGGCAGTCTCTAATACCTGCCATTGTGTTGTCTTTTGTTTCATTGACTCTTATTCTTCGGCTTGGTCGGGATGCAATGAGAAACGCCAATCTTGCCCTTCTTTTTTAAATAATTTCTGGGCATCTTTTGGTCCCCAACTGCCTGCACGGTAGGTGGTGATTGAGCTAGAGACATCGGCTTTCTGTTTTTCCCAATGGCGTAAAATAGGATCAACAATTTTCCATGATTGTTCGACTTCATCCGAACGCAAAAATAAAGAATGATCACCTTCAATGACATCCAGCAAAAGACCTTCATAAGCATCTTTTTTATTCTCATTGTTGATACAGGTATTTAAACTCATCACCTGTGTTTCCATTTCCAAGCCTGGTTTTTTTACCGTGATTTCCATCCGCAGGTTTTCATCAGGTTGAATACCAATTAACAACCAGTTGGGTTTCAAATCATCAAATTGAACCGTTTTAAAAAACTGTTTGGGAGGATAACGAAAGCAGATGGCAATCATTGATTTCTTCTCAGCCAAGCGTTTTCCTGTCCGCAGATAAAAAGGCACATGCCGCCAACGCCAGTTATTAATTTGTAATTTCAGTGCGGCATAGGTTTCAGTTTGACTGCCATCAGGAATGCCTTCTTCTTGCAAATAGCCTGTCGCACCTTCACCCCCTACTTTGCCTGCGGTATATTGGGCGCGGAAGGTATCGGTTACCACAGTTTCATCTGTTAAAGGGGTGATTGAGCGTAGTAATTTTACTTTCTCATCACGTAAATCTTCTGCCTTCATCGAAACAGGGGGCTCCATTGCAACCAGTGATAAGAGTTGCAATAAGTGGCTCTGAATCATATCCCGCAGTGCGCCTGCTTCATCATAATAACTGCCACGCGATTCAATGCCGATGGTTTCAGCGTGTGTGATTTGTACATGGTCAATGTAATTATGATTCCACAAGGGTTCGAGCAATAAATTAGCAAAACGGAACACTTGTAAGTTTTGTACCGTTTCTTTCCCCAAATAATGATCAATCCGATAAATTTGGTTTTCTACTAAATGCTTATCAAATTGTTGCTGTAAATCTCGCGCACTGTTGAGATCAGAACCAAACGGTTTTTCTACTACGATTCTGCGCCATCCATTATCCTCATTTAATAAACCCGTTTGCCCTAATTGATTGGCGACATCAGCGTATAAAAAAGGCGGTAAAGAGAAATAAAAGGCAATATTGGACGAGAGGTGTTCCTGAGTTAAGTAATCTGATAAAGCTTGGAAACTTTCAGCATCATTTAGATTCGTCTGTTGATAATCAACTCTCGAAATAAAGGCAGAAAAGACAGCTTCATTTAACCCGCCACGGGCTTTATCGCTAATATCAGTACGCAACTCATCAAGCCATTCTTCTCGATTATCCTCACGTCGTCCAACCCGTAATATTTTCATATGATCAGGGAGTAATCCTGCTTCATCTAAATGATACAGTGCAGGCATTAGCTTGATACGGGCAAGGTTTCCTGTTGCACCAAAAATAACAAAGGTACACTCATCCAGTGGTTTTTTCATGTATCCTGACTCCATTGGCTGTGAAAAAATTCACCACGCGGTTGATCAATACGTTCATAAGTATGTGCACCGAAATAATCACGTTGTGCTTGTAATAAATTAGCCGATGTTTTAGCCGAACGATAACTATCAAAGAAACTTAAAGCGGAGCTAAAGGCAGGAATAGGAAGACCCATTGCAACCGCAGACTGTATTGTCGTGCGCCAGCCTGATAGCGATTGAGTCACCGCGTCAACAAAGAAATCATCCCATAATAAATTATCCAATTGAGGTTTTTTATCATAAGCACGTTTAATATCATTGAGGAATTGACTGCGGATAATACAGCCTCCCCGCCATGTCAGTGCAATATTGCCATAATCAAGATGCCACTGATACGCATGAGAAGCGCTTTGCATTAGCATAAATCCTTGTGCATAAGAGATTATTTTTGAGGCGTATAAGGCATCACACAACTGATTCAAGAAGACCTCACGATCCCCTGTAAACTCAGGAATTTGATGAGGATAGTGTTTACTGGTTTCAATTCGAGATGTTTTGAGTGCGGATAAACAGCGAGCAAACACCGCTTCGCTAATTAAGGTGACGGGCATACCGTGTTCTAAAGCACTCATTGCTGTCCACAACCCTGTGCCTTTTTGTCCTGCGGTATCCCGTATTTTTTCCAGTAACGGCTCTCCGTCTGTATCGTTTACACCCATAATATCAGCGGTAATTTCAATGAGGTAAGAGCTTAATTTTCCTTTATTCCACTGCTGAAAGGTCGCTTGCATTTCTTGATGCGTCATCCCTAAACCAAGGTGCATCAATTGATAGGCCTCTGCAATCAGTTGCATATCACCGTATTCGATACCGTTATGCACCATTTTTACGTAATGCCCTGCGCCGCCTTCGCCAATCCATTGGCAACACGGCTCACCATCGACATGAGCCGATATACTTTGCAAAATAGGTTGTACCGCAGGCCATGAATCAGGGTTACCACCTGGCATAATTGACGGTCCATGTCGTGCGCCTTCTTCTCCTCCCGAAATACCTGCCCCGATAAAACCAAAACCATCGGCTGCCAGTGCTTTAGTACGACGAATAGTATCGGGAAAATGCGAATTTCCACCATCAATAATAATATCGCCTTGATCTAATAACGGTAACAAAGCGGCAATCGTGGTATCAACAGGGTCACCCGCTTGAATCATTAAAATAATACGACGGGGTGAGGCTAATCCATCAACTAATGCTTCAAGGGTGTGTGCTGCGGTTATTGAGGTGTCTTTTGCTGAACCTGAGAGAAATTCTTCTATTTTTGTGGGAGTGCGGTTATAAACAACCACGCCATAACCATGATCATGGATATTAAGTGCTAGATTTTGTCCCATCACACCAAGACCAATTAATCCAATATCTGCTGTTGCCATTTTATGCCTTAAATCTTATTATTTTTGGTGATTTTCAGAAAATGTTAAGGAATGAGAGATTTAATAATCTCCCAAACTCACGTCTCGAACTTTCATTCCGAGTTGTGTCGTCTCATTCTTTTATTTTTTAAACATTCTGACGAATAACCACATACTATCATAGTAAATTCATTTGGGATGAAAAAATATATTAATAAGTAAAAAAGGCAGTTAATGCCTGTTCTATCACGCTATGAGGTCTATAGGAGAAGCTAACGCAAATGGAATTGTTCGACTTTTATCGGAAAAATAGAATAACAATTGAAAAAAACCAATAGAAATGCCCGCCAATAAATTGGCAGGTCGTTTATTTTTAGCGATGGATAATACGCCTAAAAATTATTCTGATTTTTGATAATAACGGCGACGTAAAACAATCAATGACGCGGATAACAGAAGGAAAGCCCATGAGCTTGATCCCCCTGCTTTTTTGGTGGTAACGGAGGCTGTGGTCTTGGTCCTTTTAGGTTCATGACTCATTGACGATGCAGAAGGCTGGTGGTGATTCGATGACTTATAACCTTTTTTTGCTGTTATTGCGACTGCCTTACCTTGTCCACCCAGTTGATAACTAAAAAAGGCATTATTAGAGGGTTCGGTTAGCGCATTATCAGGATAAGCATCCGATGTCCCACCCAAAGAGAACGCGTTATTACTGCCATAAAAGGCTAGCGTCATTAGTGCAGGATCACCAACCCACTGACGTGGAAAACGGAGTTCAATATGGCTTGATTTCAGTTTGGAAACATTGGTATTACCAATAAACCTCCAGTTCCAATCACCATCCTTTCCAGTATAACGCATCACGGCATCGCCTTCGATAATATAGTCGGCACCTAAATGATTATTCAGCGGATAACCCGTATTGGCATTGCCATCAGTATCTAAAAAGGTTTGCCATCCCCATTTTAAAGGAAGGTTTGCCGCTGTTTTGTTTTGATACAACAGGTACAGGTCCTTATTGGTATGCGCGATACTCGCCGATTGCCAGTTGATGGGTTTTAAACTCGCGGTGGATGCATTATCGGTATCCACAGGAAATTTATTTAAACTCGCCCAATCGCTCACTTTACCGTCTAAGACAATGGCATTGTTAGCGATAGGGTTGGAAATGGCAAACGAATTAGTCGGGGTATCAGAGACTTTAATTGAAACCTTTGCAACCGCACTGTTAACCTTTCCATCATTCACTTGATAGGTAAAAGCATCTTGTCCCTTGTAATCTTTATTCGGGGTGTAATGCCAATCACGTTGCTGACCTGTTAATTTTCCCTGTGCAGGTTGTGTCAGTATTTTATAGCTTAAGACGTCTTTAGTATCAACATCATGCCCTGATAAGGTAATCGCTTTTGCTTTGTTCTTTGTCGTGACAAGGGATTGGTTGCCTGCTGTTGGGATGTGGTTAGTGGTTGAAATAGCACTAAATTGGTAATTAAAAGAACCTGAGTTATTGGGGTACTGATCAATCCCTTGACCACTTTCCGCTTCATTATTACCAAGATAAGCAATTTTCATTTTATCGGGGCGACCTATCCAACGTCGTGGAAAACGAAGTTCGGCCTCTTTTCCTGAAGCTTTCATTACCCCCTGTCCGACAGTTTTCCAGCGCCAATTGTTACCCGTACCAATGTAACGTAACAAGGTGCTTCCTTCCAATAGATAATCCGCACCTAGACCACCATTATATTTATAACCTGTTAATGAACTGCCATCAGTATCCATAAAAGCCTGCCAACCCCATGACAGTCGGGAGGGTATTGGGTTGTGATTTTTATAAAGGAAAAAGACATCATTGGCATTGTGAGCAATACTTGCGCCTTTCCAATCTATTCTATTATTGACCTTGTTTGCAATATCATTTACATCGGCACTAAATAAGCGTAAGGACTGCCAATCATCTGTTTTACCGTCCAAACGAATGCTAGTTTCCCCGACAGGATTTGAAATGGTTACGCCCGATACAGGTTTCTTAGTAACGTTAACCCTAATAGTTGCTTGATTACTGGTTGCTTTTCCATCGCTGGCAACGAATTTAATCTGATCTACACCAATAAAGCCTGTTTTTGGTGTGTAATGCAAGGTTGATCCTGACCGTGTTGCTGTTCCTTGGCTAGGCTGCGTTTTCAAGGTATAACTCAGCACATCCCCCGCATCGGCATCGGTTGCTTTTAAGGTTATTTTGATGGTTTTATTTTGAAGTGTGGTGGCAGTTTTATTAAAGGCGACAGGAGCGGTATTGCTGTTGCCTTGTACTTTTAAGTTTACAATGGCAACATTACTAAACGATTTTTTATCACCAACAACGTATCGAAAACTATCCACACCTGAATAACCTGCATTCGGTGTATAGCTTAATTTAAGCCCTTGAGGTCGTGTTACCTTTCCGTGTTTTGGTGCTTCAACAACCGTTGCTTTGAGTCGATCGTTATCGTTATCTTTGGCTTGTAGAATAATTGAACGAGCCGCCTTAACCGTGACCGTCATATTAGACGCGGTTGGTTTCGAATTAGCCGTGGCCGCTGTGCCTTTAACCGGTGCTTTAAACTTTACAACCCCATAAAGCGGGATTTCCGTATTGGGAAGAAACAAAGTATCCGATTCATTTTCTGCCTCTTGCCAATGTTGCTTCGGGGCGTGTACATCTCTTGCAATCACGCGGTAGTAATACGTACCTTTAGGATGATGCCAATCGGTGACAAGGTAATGCTTGGGAATATTACGAATGCTTTCCACAATATGAGGTGCTTTAAAGCTGGAGCTTGTCGAAATATCGAGATCATAAGTAATACCGTGCTTCAATAAACTGACTGAAGTATCCCAATTAAACTCGACCTTTCCATCCACAAAAATCACTGCTTCATCTAACTCAAAGGTCATGGGGTCATCCACACGGGCTAAGAATAGCGTATAGTTTTTTTCGACATTGTCTTTTAATTGTTTAAACAATCGGGTGTATTCTTTTAATTTTTCGCTTTGAGTGTCATCAACCTCAACATACAAGTGTGCTAAGTCAGGGTTTACCGTTACCCGTGGCGCAACCAAGGGAAAGTACTTATCCGTAATGGCTTTAATTTTTGCGGGGGTAAGGTATCGATTACGCATTTCAGTCACGGCTGATTTTAACAAATCCACATTACCTTCTTGTGTCAAAAAGCGTTGGTGCAGCTTAATATCCCACCAATTTGCTTGCGAATACCACCAACGAGGCCAATGATCGACAGTATTGTATTCAGGGTCTTCTAAATTAACACCCCATGTAAAATCATTGTCCCATGAGGTTAAATAAAACACCTCTTTTCCTTTAGGATTATAGAGATAAAAGTTTTTATTTTCGGTGTCGGTATTATTGATCAGAATATTGAAAGCAAACCATGATAGATAATTTTCAATATTAAAATATTTTCCCATGATATTTTTATTAAAATCAACCGCTGGGTCATTTAATGCGGTTAACATTTCAACTAGTTTTTTATGATTTTTACCACGCTTAATCTCTAAATTATTTTCAAAAGCAACTTTATTAACAGGCTTCCCTGAAGCATCTAGTTTATAAACCAGTGAGTTTTTGAAATTAAAATGCTCTGCTTTATACAGTCCAGAATCTTTATCCCAATGACGATTGACTAAGTATTCTTTGCCAATATGTTCAACGTGCGTATAAAAACCATAGTCCTTAGATGCACCACTATCATCAATATACAAATTAACAAACTGTGTTCTTAATGACGTTAATGCAGGAATATCGACTAATAGCTCATAACTTAACGCATTACGCACACGGCTAAAATCAAACACCGATTTGATCAACTGAATCCGCCGTTCACCCCGCCACAGGTTTTTCTTGCTGTTTAACTTTATCCGAAACGACTTTTGTGGTGCAAAACGACTTGCTTGCCCCCGTAAACGCATCGTAGCATTGGTATCGCCTGATTCAGCAAGACCATTGGTGGTGAATAACACCTTAATTTCTGGCTTAAAGTTACCCGTAGTATCCACATTTTTCAGAATATCAGCGAAGGTACAGTGTGCGTAATCATTAGTAGCAGAACACGGGCCCGCATTATTGATCACCGTTTTTGCTGTCATCAACACTACATCGGGGTTATTTAAATGATAAAGACCACTAGGCTCGACTAAATCAGGGGGAACGGTGTGACTTAACACATCAGCATGCAAGGGGGTAATTGTGCCTAAAGTAAGACCACAGAGGATTGATAAAATTGACTTATTCATATTTCTCCACTTATGAGAAATCTATTTTCTGGAATCACTTTCTTTGTTTAAAGACACAATAAAA
>JAGLBW010000097.1 GCA_023146545.1 Cocleimonas sp. | reverse complement strand
GCAGAGGAATCAACCGCATGGAAAGCACCATCCACTAACGTTACTTTAACGTCTAAGCAAGGGAAACCAGCTAATACACCGCTGTCCATCATCCCTCTGAAACCTTTTTCAACAGCGGGCCAAAATTCGCGTGGAACATTACCCCCCGTGACTTTAGATTCAAACGTATAACCTTCGCCCTGCTCGCCTGGCTCAATAATATAGTCGATTTTACCGTACTGTCCTGAGCCACCTGATTGTTTCTTGTGGGTATAGCTGTCTTCAATGCGTTTTGTAATGGTTTCACGATAAGCAACTTGAGGTTTACCCACTTCTACTTCTACACCGTGGGTACGACGCATAATGTCGATCTTAATATCAAGGTGTAATTCACCCATGCCTTTAAGAATGGTCTCACCGCTGTCTTCATCGGTTTCAACAATAAAGGTGGGATCTTCTGCAATCATTTTACCTAACGCAACGCCCATTTTTTCAGAAGCTGCTTTGTTAACGGGTGAAACCGCAATTGAAATGACAGGCTCTGGAAACACCATCGGCTCTAACGTTGCAGGCTTTTTAGGGTCACATAAGGTATGACCTGTTTGAACATTTTTCATCCCCAAAACAGCAACAATATCGCCTGCTTGTGCGGAGCTTAGTTCAATACGGTCTTCGGCAGACATTTCCACAATACGTCCGATACGCTCAGTCTTACCTGTAAATGAATTCAGTACCGTTGTACCTTTTGCCATACGACCTGAATAAATACGGATAAAGGTTAATGCACCGTAACGGTCATCCATAATTTTAAAGGCTAAAGCACGTAGCGGATAGTCAGGGTCAACTAGAGCAAATTCACCCGTTTCATTACCTTCATCATCCACTTCAGGCTGAGGATCTACTTCAACAGGGTTGGGCAAGAAATCAACAACGGCATCAAGTACTAATTGAATCCCTTTGTTTTTGAATGCTGAACCACAATACGTTGGGAAAAAATCAAGTGCAATGGTACCTTTACGAATACAGGATTTAAGCGTATCGATATCAGGCTCTTCACCTTCAAGATACTGTTCCATTGCGTCTTCATCTTGATCAATAACGGTTTCAATTAAAAACTCACGATATTCTTCAACCTGATCAACCATATCATCAGGCACGTCTGTAATGGTATAGTTTAAGGGGTCATTTGAATCATCCCAAATCCATGCTTTACGGGTTAATAAATCAACCACACCAACAAAATCGTCTTCACGACCAATCGGTAATACCATGGGTACAGGAACTGCACCTAAAACATCTCTGACTTGATCAACCACCCGTAAGAAATCAGCACCAACACGGTCTAATTTATTAACGAGGATAATACGAGCGACTTCGGATTCATTCGCATAACGCCAGTTTGTTTCTGATTGTGGCTCTACACCCCCTGATCCACAGAAAACACCCACACCACCATCAAGCACTTTAAGTGAACGATAGACTTCAACGGTAAAGTCAACGTGACCAGGGGTATCAATGATATTTAAACGATGATCATTCCATGTACAACTAACTGCGGCTGATTGAATGGTTATTCCACGCTCAGCTTCTTGTTCCATGAAATCAGTTGTTGCCTCACCATCATGCACTTCACCGATTTTATGAATCTTACCTGTAAGGCTCAAAATACGTTCTGTGGTGGTTGTTTTACCCGCATCAACATGCGCAAAAATACCGATATTTCGATAGTGGGTTAAGTCAGTCATACTAAAAGTTCTCTAAAAAACCGTGTTTTCTAATTGTAAAAAGGACACCAACAACGATAAATTACGTCGTTGGTGTCCTCGCTAATCGCTATTATCTACAAAACTACCGTATTAAACGGCGGTAAATTGTAGCCGAAGGATTATAAGTAAAGATTGAATAATTTTCATGTTTAATTTCATACTTATGGGGAGCAATGCAAGTATTTTATTATCTTTACCCACCTAATATTGATTAAAAAAGGCGATAAGCCGCTTAATTACAACTGCTTTTTTTATGTTTTAACGATTTTCTTGCTGATGGCGTGAGAGTTCTTCTGAAATTTTCCAACCATAGGCACAATCAACTTCAATCCTAACTTTCATCAAGCCATTAACCCCTTTTTCCATAATCACGGCTAAGGGCGTGTTTTTACGGAAGCGACGGTGTGGTTTGCGTAACCAGAGTAAACGCATTTGTTCACTAAAGGGAAAGGTGGTGCGAAGTGCATCAGCAATGCCAACAATATGATCAATCCGTTGCATCACTTCTTTCTCTTGAGGCAACGACTTATCGCCTGTACGGAAGTGCTGCAAATGGCGTGTCCGTGTTTTTGGATCGAGACCTAATACATGAATGATTTCGGTATTACTGAGTTGCCAACGATCAATGTATTGCATCACGGCTTTTGATAACGAAGCCATTTCCTCATCAGTGTATTTTTTATCGACCATAATTATTGTGCCCATCAAGACGGTTAGAAAAAAAGATTGATGTTCTTATTTTTTAGTCAGATTATCAATTGAGACCACATTGTTTATGGTTGGCTCATCAATGAATCGGGGGCGTTCTTTAATTTCAATACCCGCTTGTTTAGCAATTTCATACTCGCGAGCAGAAATTAAATTGAAGCACATTTTAATGTCTTCAATGGTTGAGGTTTGTAAGGGCGATTGCAAGCTACGGTTAGAAGGTGTGACATCTTTAACAATATTAGCTAATGTCTTACGCAGGGCTAATAGGATACGTTTTTCCGTTGTGAACTGTTCTGATGCTTGAGACATAAGCCTTCCTTCTCTTAGGTTACGAGATATCAATCTATAATGGAGTAATATACTTGGTTTCTATAACCGCGGATATATCCCCTCCTCTATATGCTTTAGGCTTATTTTTCAGGATAAACGCCCATCATCCGAAGTACTGTAGCATTTTCCACCCGATAAAAAACACGGTTTGCCACTTTGGTTGAGGCAACAATGTCTTTCGCCCGTAAAATACTCAGGTGTTGTGAAATATTACTTTGAGTTGTTCCAACACCTTTTACAATATCTTTGACGCTTACCTCTTTTCTGCCAATAAAACATAAGATTTGCAATCGCAAAGGATGCGAGATTGCTTTTAATGATCGACAAGCCGTTTCGATGTCTTCTGTTGATAAAATCCCCTGCCCAAATTTACAATCAGGCACTATTATTCTACTTGTATGATTCAAGCTTTTTCCCTTTCTGAAGTTTGGGTTTTAATTATATATAAAGCGACTGATTTGTACAGAAGATTATTAATAAAATTAATAGTTTAGTTCGAAGAAATTGATTAAAAAAAGGTTATAATATGCATGAAATAACTACAAAATATAGTGTGTATATCAGTGCTTAGCCTCCCTTGTTAAAGTAAATAATTAACATTATAACGCACTTAATTTAGTCGTTACTGAGCGACAAAGGGGAGTTTTAAAAAAGATAAATTATTTCATCCCCTGTTCCTTAGGTCATATTGAGAGGTTTTTTAACAACTGATAGGATTAAAAGTAACCTATATTGAAAAAAGAGAAGATCATGCGCCCAGCTCACCTTAATACTGTACTTGATGAAGAATTTTTAGGAGCACAAAATGGAAGTCACACCCCCGTGATGTTGTGGGGGCCACCTGGTGTGGGTAAATCAGACCTTATTAATCAAATTGGTCAACGCCACGCCATTGAAGTGATTGATATTCGTCTCTCTCAAATGGAACCCAGTGATTTAAGGGGGATTCCCTTTCGCGATAAAGATCAAGTTGAGTGGGCAATCCCCGCTATGCTGCCCAATACAGCGCGTCATGGTAATAAAGGCATTTTATTTTTAGATGAAATCACCTCGGCTGTTCCGAGTGTTTCGGCTGCCGCTTACCAACTGATTTTAGATCGTAAATTAGGCGAGTATGAAGTCCCTGATGGCTGGGCTATTTTTGCGGCAGGTAATCGTCAAGGTGATCGAGGCGTAACCTATACGATGCCGTCGCCTTTAGCGAACCGTTTTTCACACTATGATGTTGATATTCATTTGGATGATTGGGTTGCTTGGGCTTATCAACACGGTATTCACGAAAGTATTATTGCCTTCTTACGCTTTCGTCCTGAATTGTTATTTGATTTTGATCCTGCACATAACCCTGTTGCTTTCCCCTCCCCTCGCTCATGGGAATTTACCAATCGCGCCTTACAAAAATTCTCTTGTAAACCCTTATTATTACTGGGAACACTGCAAGCCTGTGTTGGTGCGGCGGCAGGAATTGAGGTAAAAGCGTTTATTGATAGTCTTGATCAAATGCCCGACCTTGATGCCATTGTGCGGGGGGACGAGGTTAAAACCCCGAAGGAAATTGATTTACAATATGCGGTGGCTTCTGCCTTGGTCGGTCGTGCTATTCGTGCTAAAAATGATGATAATAAAGTGGTCGTCTTTGGACATATTCTTGATTATGCTAAAGCGTTTCGACAAAAAGAAATGGGGGTTATGTTGGTTTCTGATCTGTTACGTGCTGTGGGTGATGATTTATTTGAAGTCCCTGCTTTTTCTCAATGGGCAGAATCCATTGGTGATATTCTTCTTTATGACTAGCCAAGACAGAGCAAGCTGATGGATATTGATGCAATAGAGAAAAAAATAGTTACCGCGCGAACCAAGTTGATTCTTGATAAGCCTTTTTTAGGTGCTTTAGTCTTACGACTCCCTTTGCAGCAAGCGAGTCCAGAATGGTGTCCGACAACAGGAACCGATGCACGTAAGTTCTACTATAACCCTGACTATATTGAAGCACTGCGCCCTCATGAAATGCAGTTTGTACTGGCGCATGAAGCCTTGCATTGTGCGTTATCACATTTTGCACGACGGGAGCATCGGATTAAACACCGCTGGGACTTGGCTTGTGATTATGCGATTAATCCTATTTTATTGGCAGATGGTTTAATACCGCCACCGAATGTTATGGTGTTAAAGCAATATCAAGGCATGTCAGCGGAAGCGATTTATCCTCTCATTGCAGATAATGATCAAAGTACGACAATGGATCAGCATCTCTATGATAAAGAAGATGATCCTAAAGAGGGTGGGCAAGATCAAAAAGATAATCCCTTAGATCCAACACCCGAAAATAAACCATTGCCTAAAAAGAATAAAGCGGAGGCTAACGGCAAGAAAGATACCGACCCAAAGGATCAAAACGGTTCGGGTAAGCAGGAATTTGATGCCTCGGCAGGAGGAAGTATTGCGCCACCGCCGCCTTTAGATCAAGCTGAAGCAGAAGCCTTAAGTATTCAATGGCAACAACGCATGGCAGGAGCGGCTCAACAAGCCGAACAAGCAGGAAAGCTCAGCGGTATGATGAAACGTTTAGTCGAAATTTTGTTGCAACCCCGCTTACCGTGGCGAGCCTTATTATCACGTTACATGAGTTCAATGGCCCGTGATGATTACAGTTACTTAAGACCCTCAACACGACGAGGAAACCCTGCGATCTTCCCCAGCTTAAAAAGTAATGAGGTTAATGTGTTAGTGGGTTTGGATGTGAGTGGCTCTGTCAGTGATAAAGAGTTAAACGATTGTCTTTCTGAAATTAATGCGATCAAAGGACAAATGCGTGCACGGGTAACGTTGATTGCTTGTGACGCTGAGATTATTACGGGTTTTCCTTTGATCTTTGAGCCATGGGAAGAAGCGAGTTTACCCGAAGAAATGAAGGGGGGAGGAACAACCGACTTTCGTCCTGTCTTTGATTGGGCAAAACAACAAGATAAACTGCCTGATATTCTCGTTTATTTTACTGATACGCACGGTTATTTTCCAAACTATGCACCCTCCTACGAGGTGATTTGGCTGGTTAAGGGTAAAGGACAAGTGCCTTGGGGACAAAGGGTACAGTTGAATTAAGCGGGAACAGGGTCGTCTTCAGAATGAAGAACGTTTGAGAGGGCGTATTAAATTGATACGAAGAGAAAGACCCTGTCATCTTAAGCTGATGAAAGGGTCAATTTCTAATTACTTTGCTGCGGGTGCGGCTTCTGGTGCTTTTCCTGCATCCGTTGCTTTATCGACTAAAGCTTTTGCCGTTTCTCCAGCAGTTTCTACTGCTTTATCCGTCACTGCTTTTGCTTTTTCAGCAACGGCAGCGGTTGCGTCTTTAGCTGTATCAGCGACAGCACCACCTGCGGCAGTTGCAGCACCTTTTACGGCATCAGTTGCTGAGGTTGCTCCAGATTCAGCGGCTTTTTTCTCATCACCACCACAAGCCGTTAATAAAAGTGCCAAACTTGCTACTAAGAGTATCTTTTTCATATGGTTTCCCCTGTAAATTATAATATAGAGATAAAAAAGTGTTTTATTAATCTATCTTAAACACACATTTTCTATATGGGGACAAAGAATTTATAATCCAGTCGTTTTAATCAATTTATCTAAAAAAAAAATTAAAAAATTGATCCAAAAAAATGCTGGAATCGTAGGCTACTCTCGCTTACTTCTTATTGTTAAGCAATCCTTCTCCTGCATGTTGCTCAAACAATTTTGCTTTTCGCATATAACGTTGCACAGTACGAATATCTTGTTGAGTTACCGCTGCAATCTGTAAAACATCTTTTCCTTGCAGTGCCGCCGAGGTGACAAAACCACTACGTAGGCTATGCCCTGAGATATTTTGATGATTTAAACCAATTTTTTTAGCATAGTGTTTTATACAGTTAGTATAAGCAATTACCGATAATGGCTTGTCTTCTGATCGATTTAAACATTGTCCTCGCCGAATTCGCCTAAAAATATAGCCTTCTGAAATCTCGCTTTTTTTCAACCAATCACGTAATGCGATGACGGGACAATAAGGGGAATCGGGTTCGCCAAAAATAGGTTTATCAATCCCCTTCCCTGTTTGATCCGTCTTTGAGCGAAATAAATGAACCCGTAAATGTTCCCCTGAAAAAAATAACTGTTCCACCCGCAAACTAATCACTTCTCCTCGCCGAAACCCCCCTGCAAACCCTAACAACAACAAGGCACGATCCCGATAATGACTTAAGGTATTACAAGGGATTAAATCAATGATTCTTTTTAAATCATCAACCAATAGCGCTTGTTTTTGCTCCAACTGGTAACCGATCTGACGACTAATAGCGTTGAGCATCTTTTTACCTAAGGCACTTTCTGTGGGTGAATCATAGTTTGATGAGAAATGATAATAACGAATCGCGGCCAAGCGTCGCCTAATGGTATTTAACTTTAATGATTTGTCGGCTAGGTACTGAAGGTACAACACAATAATTTCAGCTTGGGCAGGCAAGCTCGGTTGTTCGATCAATTGAGTAAACTGTTGAAAATCATTCCAATCCTTTTCATAAGCTAAATGCGTCGCATCCGCTAAGTCGCCACGTAATGTTTTTTTAGTCCGCTGAATCAGCGCTTCAATATTTTCATTCCCCTCTCCTTTCGTGAAGACGAAGGGTCTTTCTGTTAATTCTACGTTTTTAGCCTCATTTTTTAGCGCTAAGGTGGTGTCACCTAAACGATTTTGCCTCTGCTTCATTAGTAAGCTCCCTAAATAACGCCTAAAACTCAGTTTAGCATAATTAACTTTCGAGAATGGACGTTATCGAAAGTTAACTTTAATAAAGTATAACAATAGTTATGTTTTAGTGTACACTGTATCAAGATACTAAATACCAAGGAATCTCTCGTGGAAAAAAATGAGTTAATTGATCGGATCAAAAAAGAATGTGCTACTTTATTGAATGATTCACAAATAAAAACCACCGACAAGGCAAAGGAGATCGCCAGCCGTTTATTACAGCATGGCGTACAACCCTCGTGGCGGTTAATTAGAGAAGTCTTAGGCACAGGAAGCGCAACCACATTGCAGAATGTGGTGAATAATTATTGGAATGATTTAGGAAAGCGCATTGATCATTTAGAAAAACGTACCGATATACCTGAAGCACTCACAGAGGAATTTAATACGCTATGGGACAACGCATTAGCACAAGCCCAAGTAACCACGGA
>JAGLBW010000096.1 GCA_023146545.1 Cocleimonas sp. | reverse complement strand
GCTTCAGGAGAGGCGTGCCCTATAGATAAGCCCGATGTTCCGCCAGAAAATCGCCCATCGGTAATGAGTGCACAAACGTTGCCTAAGCCTTTCGATTTTAAATAGCTGGTGGGGTAAAGCATTTCTTGCATTCCAGGTCCACCACGCGGCCCTTCGTAACGAATAATAACAACATCACCTGCGACAATTTCATCGGCTAAAATAGCGGCAACGGCACTGTCTTGTGATTCAAAGATACGGGCTTTGCCTGTAAACGTATAGTTGTCTTCATCAACGCCTGCGGTTTTAACGATACAGCCGTCAGTTGCAATGTTGCCGTATAAGACCGCTAATCCCCCTTCTTTTGAGTAAGCGTGTTCAATATCACGAATACAGCCTGTTTTGGTATCTGTATCTAAGCTTTCCCAGCGTTTGTTTTGGCTAAACGCAGTTTGTGTTGGTACATTGCCAGGCGCTGCTTTAAAGAAGGTTAAGACCGCCTCATCACGGGTACGACGAATATCCCATTGCTCAATGGCCGCTCCCATCGTCGGACTGTGGATGGTGTTACAATCAGTATGCAGTAAGCCGCCTCGTTCTAATTCCCCTAGAATACGCATCACGCCCCCTGCACGGTGTACGTCTTCCATATGGAAAAGCTGGGTAGCTGGCGCGACTTTGCTCAGGTTAGGTACAATGCGGGATAAACGATCCATATCATCCATTGTGAAATCGACTTCGGCTTCGTGTGCCGCCGCTAGCAAGTGTAAAACGGTGTTGGTTGAACCGCCCATCGTAATATCTAAGCACATGGCATTTTCAAAAGCGTTGAAAGTGGCAATATTACGCGGGAGTGCAGATTCATCATCCTGTTCATAATAACGTTTGGCTAGGCTAACAATATCACGTCCTGCACGCAGGAAAAGGGCTTTTCTATCAGCATGTGTGGCAAGCAATGAACCATTTCCTGGCAAGGCTAAACCGAGCGCTTCGGTGAGACAGTTCATTGAGTTAGCGGTAAACATACCCGAACAAGAACCACAAGTAGGGCAAGCAGAGCGTTCCATTGTGGTGACATCGTCATCCGAAATACGCTCATCAGCAGCGGAAACCATAGCATCAACAAGGTCTAAGTGAATTTCCTGACCGTTAATAATGCTTTTTCCTGATTCCATTGGCCCACCTGAGACAAAAATTACAGGGATATTTAAACGCAAAGCGGCATTAAGCATTCCTGGTGTGATCTTATCGCAGTTGGAGATACAGACTAAGGCATCCGCACAATGTGCATTGACCATGTATTCAACCGAATCGGAAATAATTTCACGCGAGGGCAAGCTATACAGCATCCCAGCATGACCCATAGCAATGCCATCATCCACAGCAATGGTATTAAACTCTTTAGCTACGCCCCCTGCCTTTTCAATTTCGCGGGCAACCAGTTGTCCCATGTCTTTTAAGTGAACATGACCAGGGACAAATTGTGTAAAAGAATTGGCAATGGCGATAATGGGTTTATTAAAGTCATCATCCTTCATTCCTGTCGCACGCCATAAAGCGCGCGCGCCTGCCATGTTACGTCCATGAGTAGTGGTACGAGAGCGGTATTCAGGCATTTTATATCTCCAGATTATTTTGTATTGGCGTTTATTGATAGGAGCATTATTCTACGCTTGAATTGAGAGATTTTGTACTGTCTATCACTTCGGGGTAGGCTTGTTGTGAGTGGTAATGAGTGGGTAGCTCATTTTCGTCCTAATTTTAGTGACATAGCAAAAATGCTGGGACAGAAGATAGCAACGTTTGTCTATACTCAAGCGCAAGAATTTAATAATTTTCCCACTCGCATTGATATTGTGCCATCATTTTGGGTGTTATTAAATCCTCGTTCCTTTCTGCCCTTTATAAAAATCAAATGCTTATTTTGATCTGTCATTAGAGGTTGAAGTGAGTATTGTTATTAACAAGGTAATAAATGATGAAAACAAGTATTGATGTAGAGAATATTCGTTGTGGGGGTTGTGCTAATAGTATTTCAAAGAAGTTATCCGCAATTGATGGTGTCACACACGTTGATGTTGCCATTGAGGAGCAACAGGTAACGGTTGATATCAATGAGAAGGCAATACGTGAAGCGGTTGTCACCGCATTAAAAGCGATGGGCTATCCTGAAAGGGGAAGTGTCGAAGGCTTTGAGTCGCTCAAAGGCAAAGCAAAATCAGTAGTGAGTTGTGCTGTGGGTAAAATGGGATAGTTTATTGCTTCAAATGTCTTAAGCATAAACTAAAGGATTAATTTTTTTTATCTAGGATACAAAAAAGCGACACAAGATCATCACTCTTATGTCGCCTATCCCATTATTTTAATTATTAAAAACTAAGGTTTGAGTATAGTAAAATTACTGACTTACTTCCTTTTTTATTTGTTATTTCTTGATAACGGCTAAAAAGCGCGTTTGTGTTCCACGAATCACTAAAACAGCGACAGGTTTAGTTTTTGGCATCGCTTCAGCCGCCTTACGTAAACTTTCAGGGGTAGTAATGGTTTGATTATTGAATGAACGTACAATATCACCGATTTTAAACCCTGCTTTTTCTGCAATACTGTCTGGAACAACTTTAGAAATATAAACACCATCCCCTTTAATATTAGCGCGGGTACGTTGTAGGTCGGTTAAACCTGAGACCAATAATCCTAAACTTTCACCTTGACTGGCTTTGGCTAACTGTTGCTTTTCCTGCTCAGCTTTATTTTCAAGCTGTCCTACTTTAACGCCTAATAATTTCTCCTTGCCATTACGAATGAGTTTAATTGATACTTTACTGCCTATAGAGGTATCACCTACTAAAGGCGGTAGGTCAGCCGCGGAGCGAATCGGTGTATCACCATAAGCAATAATGACATCGCCTGATAAAATTCCTGCTTTCTCAGCCGCGCTGTTATTTTCCACTTTGGCAACTAATGCGCCCTCGGGTGATTTTAATTGGAAGGAGGTTGCGAGTTCTTGACTTAAATCTTGAATGTGTACGCCTAATTTTCCACGACTGACGTACCCTTTTGTTTTTAATTGCTCGGTTACATTTTTAACTAAATTAACAGGGATCGAGAATGAAACCCCCATATAACCGCCACTTCGGCTGTAAATCATTGAGTTTACACCGATCACTTTGCCATGAAGATCAAACAAAGGACCGCCTGAGTTCCCAGGATTAACCGCAACATCGGTTTGAATAAAGGGAACATAATTGCCATCAGGAAGATGACGCGATAAAGCACTTACAATACCTTGGGTCGCGGTGTAATCAAGCCCAAAGGGTGCGCCAATCGCATAAACCCATTGCCCTACTTTTAGTGTTGAAGAATCACCGAGTTCTAATAGGGGCAAGTCTTTCGCTTTAATTTTTAGTAAGGCGATATCACTGTCTTTATCCTTACCGATGAGGGTGGCGACGAGTTCGCGTTTATCGCTCAAGGTTACGCTAATGGTCTCCGCATTATCAACTACATGGAAGTTGGTAACGACATAACCATCGGCTGAAATAATAAACCCTGATCCATAACCTTTGCTTTTCCGCGATTTGTGACCGTGCCGCTTCGGTATTTTGGAATGCGGCATGTGTTTGAAGAATTTTTTAAGCTCTTCGGGTAAATTTTCGAACTCTGCAGGTAACTCACTTTGTTCACCCGCACTCAGCTCGACACTAATATTAACGACAGCATTTCTATTGTTTTCAATTAACGTGGTTAAATCGGGTAACTCAAACGCGTGGACACTCGAAAAGCTAGCGATCATCATCAATAACCCCAGTGAGTACACCCTCAATGTTCTTATCGGTAATAGCCTTTGTGTTATTGCTTGTATCATAAACTTGAGTCCCTCTTTGGACGTTGAATGTAAAGGATAGTCTGACATAGTACTTCTTACCAAAACTTTGCCATAATATTACCGAATATTAATTAATATCCAACATAGATGCACCGTATACTGCATAACCATTATGAATATTTTACTAATAGAAGATGATTTACAAACCGCATCCTTTATCCAAAAAGGATTAAGCGAAAGCGGTCATATCGCCGATCATGCAAAAGACGGTGAAGAAGGGTTACAACTGGCACTGAATAAAAAATACGATGTGTTAGTTGTTGACCGTATGTTACCCCTTCGGGATGGGCTATCCGTTATTCAAGAAGTGCGCAAACAAGGCGTGGAAACACCCGTGTTGATCCTGAGCGCATTGGGTGAGGTGGATCATCGCGTCGAAGGTTTGCAAGCGGGTGGTGATGACTATTTAGTCAAACCGTATGCTTTTAGTGAGTTAATGGCACGGTTACAAGCTTTGATGCGTCGTTCACAACCTGCTCAAGAGCAAAGTATCTTAACGGTTAGCGACTTAGAGATGAACCTGATTAAGCATAATGTATCACGGGCAGGACAACTGATTAACTTACAACCTCGTGAGTTTATTTTGTTAGAGCAACTGATGCGCCATGCGGGTGAAGTGGTGACGCGTACCATGCTGTTAGAAAAAGTGTGGGGGTATCATTTTGATCCTCAAACCAATGTGGTGGATGTGCATATTAGTCGTTTACGCTCTAAAATAGATCGTGAATTTGCGGTATCGTTATTACATACTATTCGAGGAGCAGGGTACTCCTTATATGATCCTAATGATGAAAATTAATGAACGTTGATTTAGCGTTGGCTCATTAGGGATAGATGGGTTTATTTGTGTCGTGATGGTCTTTCCCCTTTAAAAAAAGAACAATAAGAAGCGCGTTTTTTGCTTCAAACGTTTGGGTATCCCGCCTCCATGAAAAAAATATCTGATTTTCAACAGTTGTTGAATACCACCGCTTTTCGTTTGTCGCTTATTTATGCCTTACTTTTTAGCGTCATTGCAGCAGCAGCACTTTCCATTATGTATTGGGTCATGGTCGATAAAATTAAGCTTCAAACCGATGAACGTTTACGGTTAGAAACCAGTGTACTGATGAAGAGCTACTACAACGGTCAATTTGATGCGCTAGTACAAACTATTCAACGTCGTAACCCTGATAAAAGCACCACCTTCTTTATTTATGCACTGTTAAACCGTCGCGGACGCGATATTAATCAAACATTTAACCCCGAGTATACCACTGATCGACGGCAAGCCTATAGCACCATGAAATTGGGTGATATTAGTCATCTGATTCCCCGCGAACAAAAAAATGACCCTGCACGGGTTTTATTAACCATTTTGCCCAATAAACGTTTATTACTGGTCGGTGTCGATTTAAATCAACCCAAACAACTGCTAAAGAAAATTTTTAGTGTCGTCATTAGTGCCATTATTATTATTGTTACCTTGGGTTTATTTGGCGGTATTTTTATGGGACGTAGCGTGCTGAAACGGATTGATGCGGTTCGTAAAACGGCAGGGGAAATTATCGAAGGTGATTTAACACAACGTATGCCCGTCACCCGCCGCAATGATGAGTTTGATCGCTTAAGCGGTGTGCTAAATCGAATGTTGCAACGCTTGGAAGTCTCAATGCAAGGCATGAGAGAAGTTACTGATAACCTTGCCCATGATTTGCGTACGCCCTTAAACCGCTTGCGTAACCGTTTAGAATTAACCCAGCTTAAAAACCCAAGCACAGTGGATTACCAAAAAGCACAACAAGACGCAATTGAGGATGTTGATACTTTAATTAATACCTTTAACTCGTTACTCAATATTGCACAAACAGAGTCAGGGGTTAAACGTAATGAGTTAACTCAAGTGGATATTTCACAATTACTCAACGGTATGGGTGAGTTATATGAAGTTGTTGCAGAGGAAGAAAATATTAGTTTTGATTACAGCATAGCGAATCACTTAGCATTGCAAGGTAATCAACAACTGTTAGCACAAGCGTTAACCAACCTACTGGATAATGCAGTTAAATACACGCCTGAAGGGGGGCGCATTAGTTTAACGGCCATCAACCAACACCCTATGCTTTTGATTACGATTGCGGATACGGGATTAGGGATTCCAGAAGACCAAAGGGAACATGTGTTTAAGCGCTTTGTTCGTTTAGATAATGCGCGTAGTACGGTCGGTAATGGCTTGGGGTTAAGCCTTGTGAAAGCCGTTATTGATTTGCACAATGCAACCCTTCAATTATTTGACCATAATCCTGGTTTGAAAGTAGAGATTAAATTTCCTCTGGATGATTGACCCTATGCTTCGGATCTACTGCTATTTGATCGATAAATAATCACTTTCTATTTTCAGAGAAAGGCTTAAAATAGTAGGTGAAGGGAAAATTTAGACGGTCATCAATACGCAGGTAAGCCCGTTTTATAGTGCTTGTGAAAGAAAAGGCAAACCCCTAATTGATTATTTATCTCAACAGACGCTTAGCGTATGATGTGATCAAATTTCAAGGGAGCTGATTTAATGTCATCATCGGAACGTGTTGGAAAAGATAAGTTTGTGCAGTTTACTTATTTTATCAATGATGAAGCGGGGAAAACCCTCGAACACATTGATAGACCAATAAGCTGCGTATTTTTGCGTCATAATCGTTTATACGGAAGTGTCGAACGTTTAATGGAAGGTTGCAGTGTTGGTGATGAAATTTCATCTAATATTACGCCAAAAGAAGGTGTTTGGGGTATATCAAACCCTGCTCTAATTATTGAACAAAATATTCAAGACGTTCCCCCTCAATACCGCACCATTGGGGCAGAAGCTCAATTTAAAAATGAGAAAGGGGAAAGTAAAAGCTTCTTTGTCAGCAAAATTGAAGGGAATACCTTAACGCTAAACGGCAATCACCCCTTTGCGGGAAGAACGATGAGTTTCCATCTCAAAATCACTTTGATTCGTGATGCCACCATGCCCGAAATGATTAATGGGGTTAGCGATGCGGTTGAGGATAACTCAACCCTACCACCCGCATTACATTAAGTGCTACTTATCAAATATTAGGAAAGGGAATAGCAAAATACCCTTCTCGCTTTTTCTGATCGATTGGGGATAAAATCGCTAGAAAAATATTAAAACATAATGACTTCGTTGTATTTTAGGCTTATTGCACTGAAAAGTCGATCATGAAGGTAAAAAATCAAACACATCAAGTTAGCATCAGAACGTGGTTTTGTTTACGTTCTTAAGGACTTGTCAACTATAAATTTAAGGAGATCTATTCTATGAGTGTAAAAAATGCGTTTTATGCACAATCAGGCGGTGTCACCGCTGTTATTAATTCATCCGCTTGTGGTGTGATTCAAACAGCACGTCAACACCCTGATAAAATCGGCACGGTTTATGCGGGGCAAAACGGTATTATTGGGGCATTAACAGAAAATTTAATTGATACCAGTAAAGAGTCTGATGATGATATTTCAGCACTTCGTCATACACCATCAGGTGCTTTTGGTTCTTGTCGTTATAAAATGAAGAGCTTAGAGGAAAATCAAGCAGAATATGAACGGCTTATTGATGTGTTTAAGGCACACAACATCGGTTATTTTTTCTATAATGGTGGTGGTGACTCTGCTGATACTTGCCTTAAAGTCTCACAACTTTCTGAAAAAATGAATTTTCCAATTCAAGCGATTCATGTGCCAAAAACGGTTGATAATGATCTACCGATTACAGATAACTGCCCTGGTTTTGGTTCTGTTGCAAAATACATTGCCATTTCAACCCGTGAAGCCAGTTTTGATGTCGCTTCAATGGCTGCCACGTCAACCAAAATCTTTGTGCTAGAAGTCATGGGTCGTCATGCAGGCTGGATTGCAGCAGCAGGCGCACTCGCGGCTGATGAAGATAATGATATTCCTGTCGTAATTTTATTCCCCGAAGTAGAATTTAATCAGGAAAAATTCTTAGCTTTAGTTGATTCTAAAGTAAAGAGTCACGGTTACTGTACGATTGTTGTTTCAGAAGGTACCGCATGGCCTGATGGACGCTTCTTAGCAGAGCAAGGCACCCGTGATGACTTTGGTCATGCACAATTAGGAGGCGCCGCGCCTGTTGTCGCTAATATCATTAAAGATGCTTTAGGCTATAAATTTCACTGGGCAGTTGCTGATTATCTACAGCGTGCCGCGCGTCATATAGCCTCTAAGTCAGATACAGAGCAAGCCTATGCATTAGGTGAAGCTGCTGTTAATATGGCTTTGGAAGGAAAAAACTCAGTCATGCCTGCTGTAATTCGTACTTCCAATAATCCTTACACTTGGGAAATTGGTTCAGGGGATCTCAAAGATATTGCCAATGTCGAGAAAATGATGCCAATGGATTACATTAGTGACGATGGTTTTGGCATTACGGATGCTTGTCGTGAGTACTTATTACCCTTAATTGAAGGTGAAGATTATCCGCCTTACAAGAGGGGTATGCCTGACTACGTCACCTTAAAGAAAGAATTGGCAGAGAAAAAATTGGAAACCTTTGAAATGAAATAATTTTTCAAATGGGCCGGTAAAAAAAGTCATACGAAATCGCATGGCTTTTTTGACTTAAAACAACCGTTTATCTTAAAAATACTACCTTTTATCTTTATAGTGATCCTTTTGATCGGTACTGTGACTATTCTACATGTTTAGATTTGAAGATGTTGCATTATAGCTAGGCCATATAATAAATATACTTAACAAGCTATACCATTACTACTTCAAAGCATAATGAGTTGTAAAGGGTATATAACTTACTCTCAGCCTTGCTAAATAGACTAAAGTGAATCTCAATCTGAATTTATATTAAATAATAGATGTTTCAGTAAGCTCTTCCTCTTTTCTTAAATAGGTTTAATAAATGCAATACAATATTCTTATCCTATTGAGTTTATAACTGACTATACTGTATCTAATATTAAATAATTACGATTTTATTTTTATTGCTGAGCACATCATTTCAAGGAGTAATTATGCTAGCTAAACACTGTCCCTATTGTGAAAGTTACAATCTTAGGCGGATTCATCGTGGCTTAATTAGAAAAATAGTATTTCAAGTAAAGCACCGTTATCAATGTCGAGAGTGTTATAAAAAATTCACGAATAACGAGATGTCTAATCACCAAAAATCTAAGAAGGCGGAATTATAACAATCAACGGTGTGTATAATTATTTTAAGCGGTCTAAAGGACATATTTTTTGATAACAATCAAATGTGTATTTTTTGGTAGGCTGTTATTAATTTCTGATGCATTTTCCAAGCCTTTTGCAAGGAAAAGACTGTTTTTCCTTGTAGAAGAGCCTCTGCTTGTTGTAAATAAAGCTTGCCAAACAGTTGCTTAAGTGATTGATGGTATTGCTGATACTCCCCTTCATCTTTATTGAGTTTAAATTGTAATAATACATCGACACAGCGATAGGTTTTGAGACGTTCTGGATTCAGTTGTGCAAAGTAGATTAACCACTGACAACCTTCTAAGGCTTGCTCATGATCACCTGACTTTAACGCTAAGAGGGTTTTTAACTCTGCAATTCGTAGATCGAACCAGAGGCTATTCTTATCAGGTGCTAAACCGATTAAGGTTGCGACAGGTTGTTGTTCCTCTAAATCTCGCTGATTGAGTTGCTCCAGTAATTCAGCTTGCGCTTTGGCACTGTCGTCAAGATTAATGAGTGATTCTCGTAAATCCATACCCGCATTATTATTAGCCCAAATAAGATCATCAGGGGGGTAAATTTCAGACATTTTTGGAATAATAATCCGACAAGCATAAACTCCCAGATGCTGGTAATCTGCAATATAAATATCAAGATCATCCGCGTGAATTTTGTCACATAAAGAGTTAAACTCTTCTGCGGTTGTCCCTGTGAAATCCCAGTCATTAAAGTCATAATCCGCAGTAGGTGCTAGAAAATCCCAAGGGATAATTCCACTGGAATCAATGAAGTGTGTTTCAAGGTTTTGTAAACTAGCGATTTCATCTAAATCAAAACCTGGTGCTGAAAACCCTGCTAATGCATCTAAAGCCCGTCCTTGTAATAATTCCGTTAATGCACGCTCTAATGCCACTTCAAAACGGGGGTGCGCTCCAAAACTGGCATAACAACCTTGATCCTCAGGGTTGAGCAAGGTCACACAGATAACGGGGTATTGTCCACCTAAAGAAGCATCTTTAATCAATACACCATAACCTGCCTGCTGTAACGCCACAATACCTGATTGTATTGAGGGGTAACGTTGTAATACCTCATCAGGAATATCAGGGAGACAAATACCTTCACCAATAATTTTAAATTTAATGGCTCGCTCAAAGATTTCGGATAACGCCTGTACTCTGGCTTCCGCTACGCTATTACCTGCTGACATTCCATTACTAACGTATAAATTACCAATAATATTAACGGGAAAATAAATCGTTTCACCATCACGTTGACGCTGATAGGGCAAAGTACAAATCCCTCTTTTGGGATTGTTGGCGTTAAGGTCAACAAGGTTAGAGGCTAAAAGCGTTTGTTCATCATTATAAAAATCCCACAAACTTGAACTTAACATACCATCTGGTATGGTATCATCCCTAAAAGGAAACCATTTCTCATTAGGGTAATGAACAAAGTCCGCTTGACTCTGTTCATCACCTAAATAGAAATCAGCCCAAAAATAGTTACAGGCCAGTCTTTCAAAAAATTCGCCTAAAGCACTGGCTAATGCTGCTTTTTTTGATGCACCCTTACCATTAGTAAATAACAAAGGACAATCACGATCACAAATATGGACTGACCAGACATTTGCAATAGGATTTAGCCATGATTTTTCAATGATATTAAAATCAAGTGTGTGTAGTTTTTGTTGCATACTGAGAATGGAGTCTTCTAAAGCAGCATCTTTACCAAGAATATGTGTTTGTGACATTTTAATCATTATTTAGGGAAGAATAGGGCGACAAGTATAGTCGTTTCGGTGTGATGTTTAGGAAAATTTATTAGGTTATTTTATCCACACCTTTAATATTTATTATGGATTCTGAAACAACAATGACCTCAAAGACAAAATATAAACCGTCCTTATGGTTTTGGCTCTTACTGAGTGGGATATCCCTCGTATCCTTTGTCTTAATGGGGCTACAGTTATTAAAATACACACCGTTGAGTGAAGAGGCTGAGCACAGCCAAAACCCTTTAGTCCAGCAACGTAATCGTTTACTGGCTATACCAAAAACCCTTAAAGGGCGCTGGTTAAAAACGTTAAACCCTTTAGCCAAAAAAATTCAAGGGGATCTGGTTTGGAATAATACCCAACAAAAAGGCATCATGAGCTTTACAGGGTTGCCTAAATTATCTGAATATCAATATTATCATTTATGGATCTATGATTTAGAAAACAGTGTTAAAAAACCAATCTCTGCAACCCTATTTCAAACCAACCCGCACCTCAAAAAATCCTTTTTAGTCGAAATACTGCCCGATAAAAGGGTTAAAACACCCTATAAATTTGTTTTGGTGTTAGAAACCAAAGGGCAAGCAGATCAAACACTCTTGTTAGCTCAACCTTAGACAATCGCTAAGAAATTTTATCATTTTGCTCTGTTGAAAGACGCTGAATGATTGCATAATAGCTTGATGCTTCTCATAAAATAATTGCAATGAAAATTCTGCAGGATCACTTTGGGAACCTCTATCATACACTTTCCTAAAAGCAACGATCAATGGCTCTACTGTCAAACTAAACAGAGGATAACAGATGATTATTATTACAGGTGGCGCGGGTTTTATTGGTAGCAATATAGCAAAAGCACTCAATAACCGTGGTGAAACCAATATTCTTATTGTTGATAATTTAGTAAAGGGTAAAAAAATGCTAAATATTAACGATCTTGATATTGCAGACTATATGGGTAAAGAAGCCTTTCTAGAGCGAATTCAAAGTGATGATGATTTTGGGGGCAAAGTGCAAGCTATTTTTCATCAAGGGGCTTGCTCTGCAACGACAGAGTGGAATGGTAAGTTTATTATGGAAAATAACTACGATTACACTAAATCTTTATTACATTGGTGTGACCGACATAAAGCACAATACCTTTATGCCTCTTCTGCTTCAGTTTACGGTGCGGGTTCTGTGTTCAAAGAGGCACGTCAAAATGAGTTGCCGATTAATATGTATGCTTACTCTAAATTTCAATTTGATCAATACATACGCCGTTTCAAGCCACAAGTACCACAGCAAATTGTCGGCTTTCGCTACTTTAATGTCTACGGCCCTCGTGAACAACATAAAGGCACTATGTCGAGTACCGCATTTCATTTTCACAATCAAATCAATGAAACAGGGGTCGCTAAATTATTTGCAGGCATTGATGGTTATGATAATGGTGAGCAACGTCGAGACTTTATTTATATTGATGATATTGTTGATGTAAATTTATGGTTTCTTGACCATCCTGAGCAATCAGGTATTTTCAACCTTGGAACAGGTCGTTCCGAATCGTTTAATGATATGGCAAAGGCAGTGATTAAATGGCATGGCAAAGGTAAAATTGATTACATTCCTTTCCCTGATCATCTCAAAGGCGCGTATCAAAGCTTTACTCAAGCAGATATTACACATTTACGTGAAAGCGGTTATCGCAAAGCATTTAGAACCGTCGAAGACGGGGTGCGTTGTTATCTTGATGCGATGACGAGAGACTCAAAATAAATAAAGGCAATAACAATGAAAATAACCATTATCAGCGGAAGTCACCGTGCTAAATCACAAAGTGAAAAAGTAGCACGCTATATACAATCTACGTTATTAAACAAGGAGCTTGCAGATCAGGCTGAGATTTATAGTTTAGCTAACAACCCGCTTCCCTTATGGGATGAAGCCATTTGGCAAGGTGACGAACAATGGCAGGCACGGCTATCTCCTATCTCCCAACAACTTGATGAAAGTGATGCTTTTGTTGTTATTGCCCCTGAATATCATGGTCAAGCCCCTGCAGGGTTAAAAAACTTCTTTTTGATGTGGAAAACAGAGTTATCACACAAACCTGCCTTATTAGTCAGTGTATCATCAGTAGATGGAGGGGCTTATCCTATCGCTGAATTGCGGATGAGTAGTTATAAAAACAATCGCCTTTGCTATATTCCAGAACAAGTGATTGTACGTCATGTCGAGTCAGTCTTAAACGATAACCCTGATGATAATAACCCCGAAACAGATCACTATTTTCGCCAACGAATCACATGGACATTAGGCATCTTAAAACAATATGCATTAGCTTTAACCGCAGTACGAGAAAGTGGTGCAACACAAACAGATAAATTTACGAATGGAATGTAGATTGTCTTTCTATAATATATTGACCGATAACAATGAATAAATTGAAGAAAGCACTTACAAAGAATAAACAATTACGAGTGCTGGGTATTGATGATGCTCCTTTTGATAAACAACACCATGCCAATATCAATTTGGTCGGTATTATTTGTAATAATACACGGTTTGAAGGGATGTTATGGAGTAGAGCACAAAAAGATGGTCAAGATGCAACCGATACCATTATTAAGATGGTCAGTAATAGTAAATTTCATCAATAACTTCATGTGATTATGATTGATGGAATTGCTGTTGGTGGATTTAATATCATTGATTTACCTTTTTTAAGTGAGCAATTAGAGCTACCTTGTATTGCCATAATGCGTCGTTTACCTAATTTAGTCGCTATTGATAAGGGAATTTTAGTGATTATTCACAACGCAAACGCTTAATTCAACAGGCTGGTAAGATTTATCAACAATAAGGGTTTATTTATCAAGTGGCAGGTTGTGATGCTGATATTGCCTCAGCGACCTTGCAGAATGTAACGGATACAGGAAAAGTACCCGAAGCACTGCGTTTAGCGCATTTAATTGGTTCAGCGATGAAAACGGGTGAAAGTAGTCAACGAGCTTAGACGATCTGTTTGAAAAATAGTTTTATTATCCAATATTTTTCATACGTTTAAAACATATGATAAGCTTCTATTATTATTTATTTTAAGGGGACATTTAGTATGTATAAAATATTATTCTCAATTATGGCATCCAGTAGCCTTTTACTCTTATCGACGGTATTAGTTGCAGGAACACCTGATGTATCCGTAACAAAGGCTGATCCAGCTCAAAAACAGCTTACTAAAGAACCAGCACAATGGGGGTATGAGGGCGAAGGAAAACCTCAACATTGGGGAGAATTATCACCTGCCTTTAAGCGTTGCAGTACAGGAAAAAATCAATCCCCGATTAATATAAAGCAAGCGATCAAAGCCGAGCTTCCACTGATTAAATTTAAGTACAACATGTTATCGGCGAATGAAATCATCAATACAGGGTATAGTATCGAAGTAACCATGTGGTCAGGGGGTGAAATTGTTGTTGATGATGAAAAATTCAAACTCAGTGCTTTTCATTTTCATACCCCAAGTGAACACACGATTGATGGAAAATCATTTCCTCTGGAAATTCATTTTACCCATTACAACCGCAAAAAAGAGCGGGTTGTTGTCAGTATTCTCTTTGAGCCCAGTAATAAAGATGATGAGTTATTAACCGCATTATGGCCACATCTACCCCTTAACGTTGGTGAACGTCAGAAGCTCGGCAGCAACGTTTTATCTTCACTCGAATTTGAAGGCAAGGTCGGTAATTACTATCGTTTTAATGGTTCACTAACCACGCCCCCTTGTAGTGAAGGCGTGCGTTGGATTGTGATGAAATCATTGCGGAAGGTCACACAAGAAACCATCCTAAAGCTTCAAAAAGCGATTAAACACCCTAATAACCGCCCTGTTCAACCTTTAAATGCACGCGTATTATTGAAGTAACGCTCTTACCCTTCAAGTATTTCCCAACGTTCATATTTTTCAACTAACTGAGCTTCTACTGCTTGTAGTTGCTTGGTTATTTTAGCTGTTTTTTTATGGGTTTGAATAAAGAAATCAGGATCAGCCATTTTTTCTTGTAAAGTTTCGATCTCACCTTCTAGAGTTTCGATTTCCTTTGGTAAGGTTTCTAATTCACGTTGTTCAAGGTAGCTTAATTTCTTTTCTGTAGCGACTGTTTCTGTTTTAACAACGGCTGTTGTTTGCTGTGTTTGTTTGGTTTGCTGTTTCTTAACGTCTTTCACCAAGCCTTTATTGGATTCATCCGCTAACCCTGAGCTAGGGTTAAGTTTTTGCCATTCATCATAGCTTCCTAGAAACTCATCAATTTCCCCCGCCCCTTTAAACACTAGACAACTGGTGACGATATTATTAATAAAAGCACGGTCATGGCTTACGATTAAGACTGTTCCTTTATAATCTAATAATAGCTCTTCTAATAGTTCCAAGGTTTCTACATCTAAATCATTCGTTGGCTCATCCAGCACGAGAACATTGGCAGGTTTAATAAATAGTTTGGCTAATAATAAGCGGTTACGTTCGCCCCCTGATAACGATTTAACAGGTGAGTTAACGCGTTGTGGGGTGAATAAGAAATCCTGTAAGTAGCTAATGACGTGTTTACTGTGACCATTAATTGTAATGCGGTCTGCACCATTATCCAGATTGTCTTTTACTGTTTTTGTTTCATCTAATTGTGAGCGAAGTTGATCAAAATAAGCAACTTGTAAATTAGTGCCTTCAATTAATCGACCTGATGTTGGTTCGACTTCTCCTAAAAGTACCCGTAACAAGGTACTTTTTCCGACACCATTTGGGCCAATTAAACCGATTTTATCGCCGCGTTGTATCAATAACGATAAATCATCAATCAATACACGATCATTCGGTAAAACATAACGTAGTTTTTCGACTTCAACGACCCGTTTTCCCGTGCGTTCTCCAGCGTCAACTTTCAAAGTAGCGGAACCTTGTTGATGGCGACGGTTTGCATGAGCTTTACGCATTTTTTCTAAGGCACGAACTCGTCCTTCATTACGGGTGCGACGGGCTTTAATCCCTTGACGTATCCAGACTTCCTCTTGTGCTAGTTTTTTATCAAACCGCTTATTTTCAAGTGCTTCAGCATGGAGTACTTCCTCTTTTCGGCGCAAAAAATTCTCGTAATCCCCAGGCCAACTGGTCGCTTGCCCGCGATCAAGTTCGACAATACGTGTGGCTAATGAACGCAAAAAAGCACGGTCATGGGTGATGAAAATAACAGCACCTTTGTAACTGCTTTTTAAAAAGTCTTCCAACCATAAAATAGCATTGATATCCAAATGGTTCGTTGGTTCATCCAGCAGTAAAATATCAGGCTCTTGAACCAAAGCCCGCGCCAAGAGCACCCGACGTTTGATACCACCTGAGAGCTTCTCAAACTCAACATCAGGCGCAAGTTTAAGGAGTGAAATCACCTTATCGACATTAAGTTGAAAATGCCAACCGTTATTCGCCTCTAATTTTTCCTGTAAGCTCCCCATGACCTCCATCCAATCGTCAGAGCCAATATCATCACGCTCATTCAAGTGATGATACTGCGTGAGTAGATCCCCTACCACTTGTAATCCTGATGCCACGACATCATAGACACTGCCTGTTACATCTTTGGGGACTTCCTGTTCCAACTGCGTGATGACCGTTCCGCCTTCAACAATCATTTCCCCTGAATCCGCTTTTATGCTGCCTTTAATGACTTTCATTAAGGTTGATTTACCTGCACCATTACGCCCAATCAAACACACCCGTTCTCGTGGCTCGATGGTTAAATTGAGCTGATCAAGTAGTGCAGGACCACCGAAGCTGAGGTTAATGTTTTGTAGTTGAAGTAATGCCATGATGTCGGATTCTTAAAATTTTGGGGAATAAAGAGGATAAAGCGGAAGAGTGTAAAGCAAACGCTACCAAAGTGCAGAATTTCTACGAGGCTTATAATGATCAGCCTCGCTATACCTTGACACTTTTCAGAAAACTCACAATGTCCGTAGCCTCTAATTTCATCAACAGGTGTTGATCATCGAAGGTATACACACCAAAAATTTCACGCCATGCCATGTTTTGCAACCAATCGGGTGTCGCTTCTTCGCCTTGGAGCTGCCGCTTGATTAAGTAACAACATCCTGTACGGTAGAGGATATTATAGGTTTGATTCGCTTGATGAAACGATGCCACTGTGTTCTTCCATGCTTGATCGTCTTGTTCTACTTCATAACAACGGACGTAATGCCCGCAAAGGGTTATAAATAAGTGACCACGGTGAAAGGTGTCGTGATTGCCAAACGGGAAGTTGATCTAAGCTCAATTTAAGCAAAGATGAAGGCATCATCTCATCATCTTTTACCGCTTTTAGTTGCCCTTGCTCGAATGCTAAAGCAAGTTGTTTAAAGCGTTCCTCTAAAGTAGGCAACAAATATTCTTGTAAGCTTTTGTTTTATATGTTATCAGCTAAGACTAGAATAAACGCCCCTAATTCATCAGCAGAGAGCATCTGTTGCAATTTTTGGTTGAAACGTGATTTAAAATCAGAAAGTTGTCGCGGAAAAGGTGTTATTGACATCCCAAAACCATCTTAAAATAAAGGGCAAAGAAAGATAAACCATTAAATACAAGAGAGTATAAAATGAATCAAGCAGTAGTTGTTATTGGTATGGGGGAAATTGGCTCCGTTATTGCACGAGGTTTGCTAAAAACAGGGCATCCCATCTACCCTATTAGCCGCGATATGAACCTAGCAGAAGAAGCGCAACACTTAACTGACCCCGCCGCCGTTATTGTTGCCGTGGGTGAAAATGACCTACACCCTGTACTCTCTCAAATGCCACTACAATGGCAAATGCATTTGGTCTTAATTCAAAATGAATTACTCCCCAGAGATTGGCAACGTTATAAGTTCCCGACACCAACCATTATATCGATATGGTTTGAGAAGAAAAAAGGACAAGATGTGAAAGTGGTTGTACCATCACCTTTGTTTGGAACACAAGCTCAGCGTTTATCTAATGCTTTAGAAGCATTAGATATTCCCGCTCAAATAATTGACAATGAAGCGGAGATGACAACAGAGTTGGTACGAAAAAATTATTATATTTTGACCAGCAATATAGCAGGCTTAAAAACAGCGGGAACAGTTGGAGAACTCTGGAAAAATCATCAAACCTTTGCGAAAGCAGTGATTGCCGATATACATCGTTTACAGGAACATCTTATTGGCGGAACTTTAGATAATGATGCACTGACTAAAGCCATGTTAATTGCTTTTGAAGGTGATCTTAGTCACGGCTGTAAAGGACGTAGCGCCCCTGCTCGCTTAGAAAGAGCACTAGACATCGCAAATAACGCTAATATTCAGGTAACAACATTGCAAAATATTGCTAATGAATACCTTTAAAAAAATGGAAATTAATTTCCGAAATTTAGGATGTTATTAAATTCACTGTCCTAAATAAAAATGATCATGGTGTTATCACCACTCTATTTAAAAAAACAATAGAAAAAGGAACCTTATGAAGCCGCTCAGTATAAAACTATTACCCACACTCACCCTCTTATTCAGCAGTTTATTATTGCTTAATGGGGCAACTGCAAAAGGATTGAATGGGCCCCATACCCACGGGGAGCTTGAAATGACGATGCAGTTTACCAACAATAAATTAATCATGGAAATGGTTGTACCCGCACAAGATATTGTTGGGTTCGAAGATGCTCCTACAACTGCCGCAAAGAAAAACAAGGTTAAAACCGCCGATAAATCATTATATGAGCTAAAAAACTTAGCGGTATTATTTAATTTCAGTCCAGAGCATAGCTGTTTGCCCTATGAATCTTATATCAATGCGGATGTTTTAAACTATCACAGTCATCCTGAAGGCGATTCATTAGTACAAAAACTTGCTAAAGATCAAAAAGCGGGCGAAGCAGCTCAAGCAGATGATGTTCACACTGTTGGTGTTAAGGGACACTCTGATTTTGTAATGACCTATGAATTTGATTGCGATAATGTACAATCAATTTCCCTGCATTTTTCTGATCAATTCCCAACCCTTAGAAAAATCAACCTGCGGGACAAAAACTTAAACGGACGCATCTTACAAAGCTTTAATGCCAATCAAAATGACATCCCGATTAAATAAACCGTGGTGATTAATATTGGAAAAAGACGCTAAAATGAATAACCAACAACGGATTGATCCATTTCTTGATACCTTATGGTCAGAGCGAGGGTTAAGTCATCATACTTTAGCCGCTTATCGGCATGATTTAACCCGTTTGGTCAATTGGTTAACCGCGATAAGATTATCTGATTTGGCACAATCAAAACGGTGAAAAACAGTGCCCAATGGCATGAGGTTAAAGGGGCTTTATTGAGTGCTATTTTTAATAGGATCAACCAAAGGTTAAAGAACGCTGATGTTTTAACCAACTAATAAAAGCTTAAAAAACAGCTAAAAATCATCCCATCTTATTCTATAATCATTGAAATCACTTGATGATCGCTTGCTTCCAGAATTATGAAACCGTGATTCTGGAAGCAAGCGCTTTCCCTCTGCTAAATTTTACTAAAAAACAAAAGGGTTAACCCTATGCTAAATACTCTAAATTATTTGAGTTTAATCTTCTGTTTTAACCTGATCACTACACCTCTTTATGCTAATAATGTCGTTGAAACATCACCTGATTTAATCTCAATGAAAGGTAATAAAATTGTCACTGCCGCAGGGGTTCGGATGCGTGCCGAAATTCGGCTGGATGCTAAAGTATTGCATAAGTTAAATTTAGGTACGGTAGTCAAAGCGAGTCAACGCACCCGTGAGAAGGTCAGTAGAGGCTCCGTAACGGGGTATTGGTATTATGTCAGCAATCGTAATCAACACGGCTGGGTCTTTGGTGCATTATTAGGTGATTTCAAAGCAGGTAGAGAAGAGGAAACCCATTGGAAATTGGTTCAACAGCGTAGCGCTAAAAAACCCGCCAGTTTTTCTGATTATGCTCAGCTACACCAGTATATTAAGGCTATTTTACCCACAATTAAAACCACGAAAACCCATGCTTTATTAGCTTTAGAAGAAGTGTTAGCACTGCAACGTGCCGCAGATAAGATTCCTTATAACCAATACGATAAAACACCCTACTCCTCCTTTTTAACCGAACATAAAAAAGAGTTGTTTTATGATGAAATATCAGGTCAGTATCTCATTTCAAGCCAACGTTATTGGGATTTATCAGAACGTTATTCCCAATCAAGTGCAGGTGATAAACTAACATGGTTTGCCGCTAAAGCACGCACAGGGGGAGAATGTGAGGGGGAGTTAGCTTGTGTTTTTATGCGGATGTCAACACAAGAAGGTATATACCTAAAACGCTATAGCGATGGATATTATGCCCAACAAGCCTTGAAAGCAGTGGAAGAAATTTTGGCGTATATGATTAATGAGTTAAAAACCAATTCAAAATCTCATCCAAATACCCGTTTTAAGGAAATCGAAGCCGAACAAAAAATAATACTCAGTGCCATTCAAGAAGGAAAATCCTACACGCGACGACGTGAAAACGTGATTAAACAATTAAAGCAATTATCAGGTTTAATGAAGAGGCGGTAGACGATATGTTTATCGGTACTTTGACATTGTTGATCTTTAGTTGCTAAAGAAAAACCTTAAGACATGAGTTTTTATCCCTAATGAATTAGGGCAAAAACAATACGATTGAATTCAAATCAGCCAATATACGCCCAGAATCATTAGCTACAAGGGGTTACTTTTTCTATCCGTTATTGAGAAAAAGGTTAAGCCCCCATTCAGTTTTTGCTTGCTACTATCCTCAAAATTAGGGGAAATACTGAATCTGTTCAGTGTGTGTATCGGTCTTATCACATTTGGAATTATTCCCATTTTACTCTCTCAACATTGGGAATCTCATGGTAAACCCACTATCAAAGCTATTGCTTAGTCTTCTTTTTTTCAGTATTTCGCTACCCACAATGGCTTTGCCTACGTTAGGTTTGGGGCCGTTTGGTCCTGGTGTGCAAGATGGTGCAGCGCCGTTTAATACTGAAGGAAGCTGTGCGAATGCCGCAGCAACAGCGGTTGCAGGGGATGACTGTGGTGAGAGTAATAATCAAGTCAGAAGCCAAGATACGGTTGTTTTTAACTGGTCGATTACCGCTAATAATTATACGCCAGGTCAAACCAATCCGAAAAATGTGGTGTTGGAACAAATCTTACACCCTTCGATTCATGCGGTGGTTGGTTTTTCTCGTATTCCTGTACGTTGTATGCCGATTGGTGGGGGGGGGGCGACACCTGCTTCGGCGATTACTACGGAAAATAATGGTGATATTAAGCTAGTCTGTAACTTAGGTGAATTTGCAGAAGGTGATCAACTCTCCTTTTCCACGGTGGCAGAAATATCAGGAACATCATGGAACGGGGAAACGTTTACCAGTACCCAGCGGATTTACTCTAATGCCAGTGACGGTACTCCAAATGCAGTCACTGCAACCCAAGCAACAATAGGTCCTATCAGTATTTCTTCTCGTCCAATGGTTGATTTAAGCAGTAGTATTTTCCATGGTTATTACCTCTATGGTGCGAGAGATGTTGGACAAGGTGTCGAAAATGGTTATTACACTTGGGTGAATATGCGTTTAGCCTCCGCTCAAAAAGCAGGTACAGAAGCGATTAAACAACCCTTTAGTTATGGTTTTAATCTCTCTGCAACAAAAAATGCGGTTAATGGTGTGGATTATACTAATTCAGGGTTTGAATATTATATGATCGACTGCAGATATAATTCCATTGGTTGGTCAGGTAATGTGTATGGTCGAGAAAGTTATGGTGCAAGTAATTTAACCGCTTACCCTTTGAAACGGAAAGTTATTGAGTCAGGGACTTGCGCCTATGTGCGTGATACACCGAGTAACCCTTCATCACCTTATACTTTAACTATTAGCAATACGGATTTGTCAGGAACACGTTACCCTACCGAAGCACTTGGTGGTATTGATCTAAAAGCAGGACCTTTTTATTATATGGATATGCTGGCACGCTTTTTTATTCCGATGCGGGTGATTGATAACTCGGATGGCATCATCAATGGGACAGGCAGTATTTATATTAAAAATATTCTCACTAATTTTGATCCTGTTAGTGTCTCGGGGACACTAAATTATGGGGGAGTAAAAGAACCAGGGTTTAATGGTAACCCGATGCCTGATAGTACAATCAGTAATAATATTGCGCCTGCTTATCATTATTATTTAACCACCCGAGGCACATGGGCTGACTATGCGTTTAAAACCAATCAGGATACAGGTAGCGGTTATTCTTTCTTTGTCCCGAGTAGCTCTCATTCAGGGCAAGGTTTATTAGCCCCCACACAGGCTTATCCTAATACGATTCATTTTGGTAATAATGGATCAACTAGTCTGTCTAACCCACGGGCTTGTATTGCCTTTGATAACAGTATTCAAACCTTAACCGACCGAAGTAAAACAGGAGGAACAGCGGGAACTTACGCTTATGTTGGCACTTATACAGGCGCAGGATTTGATGCTACTAATTATATAGTGGAATACGGTCATGTTGATTTAACAGGTGATGACACACTTGATAAAGACGGTGATGGTAACAACGATTACAATAATCAAACGGGTCGTTATGAGGGAAATTGGACAAAGGTCGGTAGCCTTCGTTGTGATGATACACTCACTACATGGAAAACAGACCCCACACAGGTCGGCACAAGCATTAATGATGTTAATATCGTGAGAGCTAGGTTAAAAACCAGTGTCCAAGCCACGGTTAAACTAGATTCAAGTCAATATATTCGTTTTATTGTTCCCCTGCAGATTCGTGAAAATTTCTATCAAGGGGCTCATGATGGCGACCCCGTTCCAATGGGGGCCGTTGCTGCTGCGTTTGGTAGTGTACGCAGTGATGAATGGGCAACTAACTGGACACCGGGAGTAACGTCCCGGCCTTATAAGCCTGCGCCTGAAACGGGTAATTCAGATGGTGACCGCGTTACCATTGCACGCACTACAGCACGCTTGGATTCAGAATCATTACTCCCTGCTGCTCAACCTGGTAAAACAGCGAATACCATTGCAGGGAAACAAATCGTTTGGAAAATAACCACGGCGATTCAAAGTTTATTAGCCACTACCGTCACTGAAAAAAAGGTACAAATTATTGATGAATTGCCGCCTACCGCAAGTTATAACAAAAACTGTACTATTAACTATAGCGATGCCAATGGTAATGTAGGTACAGTACCCAGCTTAGTTAATTATAATACCGATAGAAACGGAAACCCAAAAACAGGCTATACCCAATTAATCTGGAATTTAGGAACCGTGAATGCCAATGTTGCCATTGCGCCACGGGTTATTTGTACCGACAGTGATCCCTTGGCACCGAATGGAGCAACTGTTGTCAATTATGCCGAGATTCGTGGTGATACGTTAATTAGTGCTTTATCGCAACGCAGTGATACCCATACGATTACCCTAGAGCAAATTGGCTCGATTCAAGTTTCAAAAATAGTGGATATGAGGCTTGATGATGTGAATGATACCCAAGTACACACGATTAAGTGGGCTAATTTTGCCGCCTCATTTGCCATTGATCCACCAACGATTATTGATGTTTTTCCTTTCAATGGTGATGATAGTTCAAACAGCCCTCGCAGCCCAAAATCAAAGTTTAAAGGCATCTTGAGTCTTACAAGCGCACCCAATATAACGTGGTTAAATGGTGCGACAGATGGTGCACCGTTGGGCGTATGGCATTACACAACAGATACCGCTTCGGGGATTAATTATGACCCCGATAACAACCATAGCAACTGGGTCTTGGAAGCGGCATTAGGCGGCGACTTCTCATCCGTCACCGCGATTAAGTTTGTTTCCAATTATGCCTTGGCAAAAGATGGTGATCCTCATCAAGGGATGAAAGCTAGCTTTACCCTACAAGCAGGTGATACGGCTGACCCGAGTTCAGCCAATGCGAATAAACCAGGTGATATTTATACTAATCTATTTACCTTAGATACACCCTCACTCCCCACAGAACAGTTTTTGCGTTCCAATACCGTGTCCGTGTCCGTGGCAAGTTACTCTATTGGTGATTTAATTTTTGCCGATACGGATGGTGATCTAAAATATACCGCAGGCAGTGATATTCCTGCCCCTGATGGCATTGTTGTTGAATTATATAAAGCCAGTGATAATAGCCTTGTTTCAACCACAACCACGGGCACAAAGGGGGCAGGTCGCTATCTCTTTGCAGATATTGGTTCAGGCGATTATTACATTGTCATACCCGCCTCACAATTTGCCAATGGTGCCGTCTTAAAAGGGTGGAATAGTTTAGTCACTGCCGCTGGAAATGATGACGATAAAAATGATGAGCTAGGACAAGACGGTTATACGACAGGAACGGTGGTGAATAACGGCGTGAGAACCCATGTCTTTACCTTATCCGCTATTCCTCCCCTGCCAGGCGCATTGCCAAAAGGTAATGAACCCTTAAGTGATAATACGGGTGGGATTGTTGATAACACAGGGGATGACTTCTCCAACCATACGATTGATATTGGTTTAAAACCTGCATTAGATTATGGTGATGCACCCCTTAGCTATGGTGATGCGGGTCATGGTGTTGGGGGAATACCAAAAGTCTATTTGGGCGCACTTTATCCTGATACCGAAGGAAAACCACAACACAGTGCGAATGGTGGTATTGATGGTTTAGGTGATGATCAAGCTGGGGTGCAGGATGAAGACAGTATTCAACTGTTGCCGCCATTAAGAACCCATGATACGCGTTTTGAAATCAAAGTCGCCACTCACAATAGCAGTACTAAAAATGCCACCGTAATGGCATGGATTGACTTTAATAATAATGGAATATTTGAAGCGAGCGAAGCAACTTCTGCACGGGTCAATCCAGAGGACGGAGGAACCAAGTCTTTAGTTTGGAATGCCATTCCCGCAGGCACGATTCAAGCGGGTAATTTATGGTTGCGAGTCAGAATATCAACGGATACTAATCTCGCTGCCAATAACGCTTCAGTTCCCTTATTTGATGGTGAAATGGAAGATTATCAACTGAACCCTAAAAATGGGGTTCGCGTCAGTGGCTTTGTTTTTAATGATGAAAATGTCAGTGGTGGTATAAAAGAGACCAATGAAAAAGGGATAAGTAAGGTCACTGTCGTATTGCACAATACAACAAGTAACACCTGCACCAGTATCAAAACCAATGGACAAGGCTATTATCAATTCTCAGGAGTACTCGCAGGCAGCTATACCCTCTACGAAGCCGCTTATGAGACGGTGACAACACCCAAAACCTGCCCATCAATAGCTAGTGATTTAAAAGCTTATCGTTCCACGACGGCAAACAATCAAGCCATTACGGTGGCAAATGTAGATATTAGCCAACAAGATTTTGGTGATGTGTTATCCCCTTTGTTTAGTCCCAATAACAGCAAAACAATTCTTGCAGGAAACACCGTGTTTTACCCGCACCGTTTTACGCCTAGAAGTACAGGAACCGTTAGCTTTAGCAGTGCTAATAGTGGCAATACCGTCCCTGACTGGATTAATACCTTGTATAGAGATGATAATTGTAATGGGATATTAGACGGCAAAGAAGCTAATGTACCGATTATCAATAACCTTGCCGCAACTGCAAATAATGCCATTTGTTTAATTAATAGCGTTTACGCACCGAATAACGTGATTAATGGTGAACGTTATCAAAATCTAATTCGAGCTGATTTTAATTTTAATAACAATGCATTAGCAGGTATTAGTGTTTTAAACGTACGGGATGTGAGTAAAGCCAATGTCAGTACCAGTAGCAGCACTGATAGCAAACTCGAACTGCGTAAATCAGTACAAAATATAACTCAAAATGGAACAGAAACTGAAACACAAAACCAAGCTAAACCTAGTGATGTTTTGAAATACCGTATTTACTACAGTAACCAAGGTGCAGGTGTGATTACCGACCTCAAAATTAATGATATTGCACAAGAATTTACTTTATTACAGGGAGGTAGTGCCACCTGTGACACGACTCCTGCAGGGTTAAACTGTAGCCCTGTTGAAAATGACCCCGATGTGAAGTGGCTGTTTACAGGTTCACTTAAAGGCGGGGCTAAAGGTGTTGTTAGCTATCAAGTACAGGTTGAATAAGCAGCGTTTTATAATCGCTATTGTTATCAATGTTACTTAATTAATTTAAGGCGTTGATAGCGTATTTTTAAGCGGGGATGCAATAGGTTTAAATAAACCCATAAAATAATGGCATCAAACAAGAAGTAGAAAACAGCAACACCAGTGGGTGGATTGCCACTGGGAAGGCTACCCGCTATACCGAGCATAGTCTCAGGCCAATACCAACAAGCGGTTGCGGTGCCAAGTTGTTCAATATAACAAACAATCGCAAACATAATCAAAAAGAACAAACGTGATTTTTTTGCAGTAAAAAGCACCGCTAAAAAGCCGATAGTACAGAGGAAACCAAACCAATCATTCGCCCAAACCAGCCAAAAAATACTGTAAACCACAGCAAAGGCTAATAATATTTTTTGTAAGCGTTGTTCGTACTGCTTTATCCATGCTTTATGGGAAATTCTAAATACCGAAGCAAAGATTAAGCCGTGAGCAAAAGCAACCCATAATGGAATATTACCAAAACGGTAATGGTACATTCCCATCATTTGAGAAAAAAGATACTCACCCGTTAAGCCCACGACAATACCAACTAACATAGCGGCTTTAACACGATGATGGCTTTTTATATAAGCAACAACAAAGGCTATAAAAACTAAAAGTGTAGCGATGGATTGACCATAACCTTTTAATAAAGCATCACCATAAGGACTATCAACCCATAAAAAAATAGGAGTTCCAATAAGAATTTTGAGAAGGGTTCGATTACGTTTTAAATGAGTAGACAGCATGTTTTATTCTTTTTAAGTTGATAAAGAGAGCAGTTTTTTTCGAATCAATAAAAGCAAATATTAACAGAGTCTAAACTATTCGTGTTAAAAGTAATGATTCAAATTGAATGAACTCACACCTTATTATTATGAATATTATAGAAGCCCTACAACAACGAAAATCAGTCCGTGCCTTTTTAGATAAGCCCGTTGAAAAAAATAAAATTGATGCACTATTAATCGCCGCAGCTCATGCCCCTTCAGGTGTTAACACACAGCCTTGGCAGGTTGCTGTGGTTTCAGGAGCTAAAAAGAAGCAACTTCAAGAAAAAATTGAAACAGCATTTCGTCAAGGGGATCGCGGTAAAGCAGATTATGCTTATTATCCTGAGACATGGGTTGCTCCCTATACTAACCGTCGTCAAGCCTGTGGACTACAGTTGTATTCTGCCTTACAGATTGAACGCCGTGATAAACAACGCAAAATAGATCAGTGGGCAGCCAATTATCGTGCTTTTGATGCGCCTGTTATATTGTTATTTTTTATGGATAACAATTTTCAAACAGGGTCTTTTTTAGATTATGGGATGTTTTTACAATCGCTGATGCTGGCAGCAGTGGATAATGGTTTAGCGACTTGTCCGCAAGCCTCTATCGCCGATTATCCTCACCTGATTAAACCCCTATTGGGTTATTCATTAGACGATAGCCTCTTAATCTGTGGCATGGCGTTGGGTTATGAGGATACGCAAGCAGCCGTTAATGCATATCGCACACCGCGAGAAGGTATCGATCAGTTTGTATCCTATTATGAGTGAATAAATCAGTGGATATATTGTTTGATTAAAACTTAATCAGTTAAGAGTGGTAATAACACCCTTTATCTGAGCCGCAATAAAATTATCAAAGCTTATCAATCCTATTATGTTACTTTAATACTATAATCTCTTTAAATTATCATATAAGGAGGTATCAAAATAACCACTCGAAGTCGTAACGCTGCTTTTTGTTTTTGTTAGTATTGCTCCATGAAAAATAAAAAAGAGGTTCATATTGGGAGGTTGTTTTATGTACATTCCTTATAAGTCGCAGGAGTAAGCATGAAAAAAGTTATCAGTGTATTAGCAGGTCTCTGCCTAACAATAAGCACCACACAAGCCGATGTTTTCTTAGGTGCTGATGCCGAAATCGGTGTTTGGTTTCCAAGTTATAGCTATCAAAGTAATGGTACAACACATGACTTAATCGGCAAAGAACAGAGCCTTTTTGGTAGCTTAACCTTTGAACACCCTATTCCACTGATCCCTAATCTAAAAGCGTCCTTTTCAACAGTGGATAATGATACCTATAAATACACCAAACTAGATTATACCGCTTATTATGAAATACTGGACAATAATGCCCTTTCGATTGATGTCGGTCTAGGTGCAACCCAATATGAAAGTGGAGAATATTTAAATCAGTCTTTTTCTGGAATGTTACCGCATCTTTATACTAATGTAGAGATCGGTTTGCCACTAAAGGGAACAACCTTATACGGGGATCTTCACTACCTTAATATTTTGGAGGATGAAGTTATTGATGCCATTGCAGGGCTGCGTTATGACATTAATTTAGGGTTGGCAGACTTAGGAATAAAAGCAGGTTATCGTATACAAAAAGTAAATCTTGATGATTTTGATGGTCTTTCATTTAAGCTCAAGACCGATGGTTATTTTGTTGGTTTGCATCTGGATTTCTAAATCCTCATGTTCAATGAAGCGTTATGATACATTACATAGCGCAACGTGATATTACAAAAAATAGGGATACCGCATAACGGAACACCGCTTAAACGCTGCACCTTTTTTTGATCTGTTGTGTGATTTAAATCCAGTGCTTCCGTGTATCCTCTCTGATTAGTGGCTAAAAAATTTATAATTTATTTAAAAGCTGTTGTGCTTCTATTTTTTGCTCTTCATTACCTTCTTTTAACACCTCTTGTAACATTTCATAAGCCGACTTATGGTCTTCAGCTTCCATATAAGCCCGTGCAACATCTAGCTTAATACTAATTTCTAAAGGTGCTTCAGTTAAAGGGCTAGGAGACGCGGTGTTATTGTCTTGATAACGTTGTTTATCTGACATTTTAGGCGTTGAAAAATCATAATTATCAACATCATCAAGGTTTAGATCATCATGTTTTTTGCGTTTAAAGAAACGTGCAATCAATAAACCAATACCCGCTAGCACCGCTAATAAGGGTAATAACCACATTAGTTGAGGGGTAGCAAAGCCAAAAAGAGAACCTTCTTTTTCCTCTCCGCCTGTTTCTGAAGCAATACCTGTTGTCTTATCCGTTTTATCAATATGACCTGCGATACCCGTATCATTCGGCTCTACCGTGGTATCCACAGTGCTGGAAGCGGTACGGTCAACCGTTGTACCTAGATCTTCTGTATTCTTTTTCGATGTTGTTTCAGTAGCCTTTGGGGTACTTTCATCTTGAATTTCGGTGATGCGCCGTTCAAGACTAATAGTGGTACGATTATTTTCAGCCAACTCACTTTTTGTTTCAATCAGTTTCTGCTGTAGAATTTCGTTTTTTTTTCTTAAATTATCTTCTGTAATAGAAGGTTCTTTAATCGTATCTTCATTCTCATCCACGGTTTTTTGTAAAACGCTAATTTTGTCTTCTAAATTATTTAAATCAACATCCCGTTTTTCTTTTTCGGTTTCTAAGCGTTTAACCAGTGATTGTAATTCTTCGCTTTCTTTAGCTAATACTTCAACCTGTTTGGCTTGCTCTGTATTGCGTACTTGTAGTTTCTCTAATGCAGCTGTTGCTTCCGCAGGATTACTTTCGGTCGTTGATTTATTAATTGATCCGTTACGCGCAACTGTTTCAGCGATGGTACCAAAGTTAGGGGGCGCAAAATTACCTGTTTTTCCTTTTCGATAAGAACGGTTATGTTTGTTAATTAAGCGGGTCGCTTGCTTTTTGGAAATGCCCAAAATAAAATCTTTAGAGGGTAACGATAGCTTTTTGTTACTCATCATAAAATTGATATTATTGCCTTTAAAAGCATGTGGATTAGTCGCTAAAATAGCGAGCATAATCTGTGCTTTAGATAGTTTGGTACGGGGGTAATTTTGTGCAACAATCCGACTTAAAGTGCGCTTAGAAATAACAGTTTTCTTTAAAGGATCTGCTACTGCGATAGCGGATGATAATGAGAAAATAGCAAAGCTAATGAATAAGGTCAGATGCAATAGATTATTCTTAAAAAAGAGAGTAGGTATTATTTTCTTCATATTTTATTAGCGTTATTATAACGTTGGCTGGGGTCAGAAAATGCTGATCAAATATTAAAA
>JAGLBW010000095.1 GCA_023146545.1 Cocleimonas sp. | reverse complement strand
TTTTAATCAGCCTCGTAGAATCGCTTTGCTATGGGTTAATGTATTCCAATAAAAGTCAATACGTTGAAAATTCCATATTCCAAAATATACTACCATTCCTTTGCGATATTCTGTATCTTTTTCCAGTCTTCTGACAGCTCTAGACCAGTCTCTAACCGCTTTTTAGACAACTTATCGAATGACTGTTTATTTTTAGAGTAATAATAAATTTCCAACAACGTTTCCTCAGTTTTTATATTGATCCCTCTCTGGGTATCAAGACTTTCTTCTAATAATGTCTGTGCATGCTCAATACAACCGTAGGCAACACAATAGAGTGCTTTATCAATAGGGTTATCATACTGCTCATCAAGAAAAGCATTCAGTACGGTTGATTCATCGTCGTGATCCTTGTCCTCCTCTTCTTCACTCGGTTGACACGTATTACTTAAGAAAATAGCCCCTGGAAAACGCTTACACACTAAGCCTTGATCCGAATCATTGGCTAACCACGTCATAAAATAAGTACGGCTCTCTCTTTCTAATAACGGTGTCACAAGGTGGAACATTTTTTCGCGTAGCGGACGACCTTTTGTTTTCACGGAAATAAAAAAATCCTGTAATGCACCTGCCAAATAAGGCTGTATTTGGAGATCCCTCGCTAACATAATACGTTGTGTGTGTAAGTTAAAGTCATGCGGTTTTGCTTTAACCCTCAAGGTTAGCTGTCGCCAATGACTAAGGGGGTCATCAGAATGAGAGGGAGGATTGTACGTTAAGTCTGAAGGTAACGATGTCACATTAATTTCCTGCAAAATAGTCCTTGATTGATCATAAAACAACCTTTTTATCAGCGTGCTGGGAGGATGAAATGATGGCTTGGAATGTAAAAAGAAGGGTATCACCTTTCACATTGGATGGTTTTTACCGTTCCACAGGTTTTAAGGAACGAGGGTTTAATAATTTTCGCTTCTAAGCAACGTTCTTTGTTCAATCTTGAGTTCTGAAAAAAATATTTTTTCAGTTCGGGGCGTTATGTTACTAGAAAAAATAGTTTGGATAAAGTGATCCGAAGTAACACCCCTCCAGAGGGATGTTATCGTTGATAAAAAACAATTACAGGACAAAATATAGTACCCAAGACAGTAGAAACAAGCCGTTATTACGATTAAATAATAACCAATAAATTGTAATATAACTTGCAAAAACTAACGAGAAAGCATACTGTATTAGTATATTCTAATATACTTATTAATAAGAGGGAGTATGAGAAACATACTAATTTCTATTTTAACATTACCTTTGTTTTTTGTGGCATCAAATGTTTCTGCTTGCGATGATAAATCCTGCGAAGCAGCTTATATCGCATCCAGCCAACAATACGTTTCAAACCATCAGCGTCATGCTAAGGCGGTAAGAAACGAGCATAAAATTTATATCTCAAATGTAGAACGTCAATTAGCGGCGGCACTAAACGAACGCAGAGCACATGCACTCAATAGAGAACGCAGAGATTTTGCGTTATATCATCATATTCGTCAAATCACACCTTCAAAGACAAAAAAGCTAACCAAAAAATCGTAAAAAACCGATACCGTCACCGTGTTATTGATAATGAAAGATGCTATTAACAGAGACGAATAGAAAGCGGTGCGAGAGAGGGAAAAGAGGTGCTTTTTGCACCTCTTTTTCTTTGTCGGGTTTCTAAAATTTTTTTCTATTGGTAGTTCAATCTTAATCAAACACACCGTTCTGCTTCGCTTTCACTGTATTTAATCTTGATCATTGCTCCCACACATCTTAAAGTGTCCCGTTATCCCCTTTTTCCCTGATTTGTTAGAGATTTCCTTGTGAGCAAAACCTTAATCGAAAAAATACTAACCGCCCGAGTATATGATGTCGCCGAAGAGACCCCGCTAGACGTTGCCAAGTCATTATCACAACGTTGTGATAATAATATTTTCTTTAAACGTGAAGACTTACAGGCTGTTTTTTCCTTCAAACTACGGGGTGCTTTTAATCGTATGTTTTTACTTTCCGATGAAGCTAAAGCAAATGGTGTCATTGCCGCTTCTGCTGGAAATCATGCACAAGGTGTCGCGCTTTCTGGAATGAAAATGGGTGTGGAAACCACCATTGTTATGCCTAAAATTACCGCTGATATCAAAATAAAAGGGGTGGAGTCATGGGGGGGAAAGGCTATTTTGTACGGTAATAATTTTGATGAAGCCTATGCACATGCCTTGATTTTAGCTAAAAAGCATAACATGACGTTTTTACATCCCTTTGATGATATCGATGTGATTGCAGGACAAGGCACGATTGGTATCGAATTATTACGCCAACACCCCGATCCGATTGATATCATCTTTGTTCCCGTCGGAGGGGGAGGTTTGATTTCAGGGATAGCCACGTATATTAAATACTTAAGCCCTTCGACAATGATTATTGGTGTAGAGCATGAAGAAGCCGCAAGCATGTATCAATCCTTTAAACAAAATAAACGGGTAATATTAGATCAGGCTGGTTTTTTTGCTGATGGTGCAGCCGTTAAACAGGTGGGTGAAAATACCTTAGCCATTGCACGTGATGTTGTCGATGAAATGATCACCGTTTCAACAGATGAAACCTGTGCCGCAATTAAAGATGTGTTTGAAGATACCCGAACCTTACTCGAACCCGCAGGCGCATTAGCAACCGCAGGCTTAAAAAAGCACATTGAAACGCATCAGATCAAGAATAAACAACTGATTTCGATTTGTAGTGGCGCAAATATCAGTTTTGATCGTCTCCGTTATGTTGCTGAACGTGCCGAGCTAGGTGAAAAACGCGAAGCATTATTAGCCGTCACTATTCCCGAAAAACCAGGGAGCTTCTATACCTTTTGTAAAGCAATTAGCAACCGTGGTATTACCGAATTTAATTACCGTTATTCTCATCAGCAACAAGCAGAAGTATTTGCTGGAGTAAAATTAACAGGCGGTGATAGTGAGAAACAACAGTTACTAAACGAATTAAAAGAAAAAGATTATTTTGTCGAAGACCTCAGTGATAATGAATTAGCAAAAACACACTTACGTTTTATGGTAGGAGGACATGCTCAAGGTGCTGATCATGAAGTACTATACCGTTTTATTTTCCCTGAACATCCGGGTGCATTACGACACTTCTTAATGAGAATAGGTAGTCAATGGAATATTAGTTTATTTCATTACCGTAATCATGGTTCTGACTTTGGACGGGTATTAGTCGGCATACAAGTTCCCCCTGCGGAACGTCTTGAGTTTTGTGCTTTCTTAAAAAAATTGAATTATCAATATAAAGAGGAAACCAATAACCCCTCTTATCAACGCTTTTTGCGTTAGTCTTTCTGGCTACTGTCGTTTTTTAGATAAATAATCTCCAAGAAAAAATAGTGTCGTAGGATCTGCTAACTTTAGGAAGCGTATCAATTAGCAACGTTGATGCGTTTCCTACCTCTGCACCCCAATAACACGCTTAAAACAAAAGGATACCCTCTTGATCATAATTTTGGTCATGGAAAAGGGCATCTTTCGTCTACTTTGGCAACCTTGAATAGACTCTCATTTCTTGTTTATACCTTGCTGTAGTTTTTTGATCAACAGTATCAATTAGTTAGTACGTGAAGCGTTAGGATTAAGAAAAACCATTTGAGTATTTTTTCTAATTGAAATCACTATAGTTCGGCAAAGGCATTGGCATCACCATGATGGGCTTGAGCGACCAATTCAATATCATTTTTCATAATACCCATTATTTTTATTAGAGGGTTATCAATAAGAAATCCTTGGTGATGCTATCATTTATTTTAATGTTAAATAGAGCAGTAGCCTTCGAACCGAGGCAAAAATTCGGCTTAATGCTTTTCAGACATTATCTTGTATTCATGCTTAAATAGAGAATGATGTAAGGCTTATTTTGTATATTTACCCTTACATTCTGAAAAATATTGAATGAAAACAACAAATATTTAAAATAATATTAAGAATATTTATTTGCCCTTATTTTGACTGTTTTTACAACAAATAAAAGGCTGAAATTTGCCTTTTTATTTGTCGATAAAGGGTGAGGATTGGCGTTATATTTACCTCTTAGAGGGTATTGAACTGGAAAATACCAAGGAGTTTACTCGGGTTTCTATTAGTGTTTCAAGTTTACGACACTGACAATAGACCAGCCTACGGTAAAAGCTCCTTGATATAATGTTTACTCTTTGTTTTTATTGTAATAATATAAGTAAAAGTTTGTTTTTAAAAATTTTTAAAATAGGTTTAAATGATACAAACAGCCTGTCGCTTAATGACATGCTAATTACATTTTCAAGCTAAAAATGTTAAATTCTGCTTTATGTATGCAAATTCTTCTGTGGTAGCACAAAAAAAACTTTTAATCATTGATGATGATGAACTCTTGCAAAGCTATTTGCATTCATTTTTTGGAGAAAGAGGCTATTTTTGCCATCAATTAAATGAAGGTGATGAACTCCCTTCTTATTTCAATGAACAGGATGAGTCACCTGATCTTATTTTGCTTGATGTTTTAATGTCAGGTCACGATGGTTTTCATTGGTTAAAGTGGTTACGGAAGGAATACCCTAAAATTCCTGTCATTATGTTAACGGGTGAAAACAAAGGGGAAGATCGTGTACGGGGTTTACGTTCTGGAGCGATCGATTATATTAGTAAACCGTTTAATTCAGAAGAGTTGTTTTTGCGGGTACAAAATATTTTACGTTTACATGATTTGGGTGACAAAAAGGATAAATTATTTTTTGGTCCGTACTGTTATAACTTTAATGTTCGTGAATTAAGAAAGCAGGATAAATCGGTTCATTTAACCGAAAATGAAAAGCGTTTATTAATTGAGCTGTGTCAAAATTACGGTGAAATTGTATCGCGTGAAGCCTTAAACAAAGCGATTGGTGTGGAAGAATATCATCCGTTAGACCGTCGAATTGATGTCCATATCAGCCGTTTACGCAACAAGTTAGAAAATATATCGGGTAAATCAAAATATATTCATGTCGTTCGAAATAATGGTTATTTTTTGCGATACTTTGAGTGAATATTGATACCGTTTACAACGGTTGTTCTCTCGTTTG
>JAGLBW010000094.1 GCA_023146545.1 Cocleimonas sp. | reverse complement strand
CTCTGTTTTCTTTTTATCAAAATAGGCTTTATCTGCTTTTTTAAAGCCTTCTGTATGATAGCCCAATTGTAATTCAACGTATTTAAGCGGTGTTTTCCTTAGGCTTTGAAAACCACCGAGCTTTAAGACCGCAGAATAGTTATAGCCCGTATAATCAGTAATCGGATGACCTTTATCCGCTTTACTCGGATGATACTCCACGCGTAAATCCAGCTTATTACGCAATGCTGGAACTGTATTTTTAAGGTAAGAAATTCCGATACCTGCGGTATTCATAATAAGGTCTTCATAGGAGAAGCCATGATCCGATGATACCCCATCAAAAGCCTCAACAAACAGCATTAAACTTTCTGCAAAAAGGGCTCCATGAAGTGCAGCATCATTAAGATTTCCCGTTTTTTTATACAAACGATGAGTTAAAAACTCACTCATAAGATAAGATGAATAAAGATGCCCTAGCTTATCCGCTCCGCCACTGCCTCTATTCATTTCAAACCAACCTTCATCATTAAAGTTAAATGATGAACTACCCCATTCCCATTCTTTTAGACCGAGATAGAGAATACCACCTGTTATTCCACCCAGTTCCCATTTCAATGCATCTGCGGCTTCACCAAATGTTAATTTTTTAGCGGCATTAGCATGGTTCTCTGCTTGAGATGTACCAGTAACTAACATAAAACAGAGTAAAATAAAAAAAGCAATACGAGTCATATTAAAAGCACCTTATCAAAAACGATTAGTTTCTGTTGCTGATCGCAACAGTTTTGAATTGAAGGAATTTGATCGAATCTGGAGTATATCGTTTTTCACATTAATAGGTTTACCCTAAGAAAGTTTGAAGAACAAAAGGCGCTTTATTTTTTAGGATCTTTTGGGGGGAATTTAAGGTGTGAATAGCTATAGATAGTTTAGCGTAATAATATCTTAAGGCTAAGCAGTGATTGTTTTCAGGTCTATAGCTAAATAACTTATTTCTTAAAATAAGTGGTTGATAAACCAAAGCTAACCCAAGCTTGAAGACCACCACGATACCATTTTAATTTTTCAGCAGGGTAACCTTTCTTCAGAAGCAATCTGATATTTTCGGTAGATTGTGGACACCATGCACCATTACAGAAAAGAATAAGAGTTTTTGCTTGACCAAAATCAGGCTTACCATTGACAACTTTTACGCCAAAACGATTCACCATCACTTCTTCTGCTGTTGCCGCATCTTCCCAAGCAGATGCACCCTTAACGCTTAACATTGTCCAAGGAATATTAATCGAGCCTGGAATTGTGCCGCGATTCATCCACTCAGGTGTTCTAGTATCAATCACTGAAATAGATGCATCGGTTGATGCTTTTTTAAGATAATCCAACATCTCTAATTCTGCAATTGTTTCGACTTTTGGATGAAGGGAGGCAGGTTGAATACAAAATGGAGGGCAAGCACGTGATGTCTTAGTGTAAAGTTTCGGAATCACATGTTTCGGATCTGAATTGCGTTTAATGACCATTCGTTGACCCCTATGAACTACAGGAACAGAAGCAAGCTCAGGTGTAATCTTAACGACTTCTTTTACTTCATCTTTAGCCTGAGCAGAAACAGCCAAGAATGAAACCAGCAAAGAACCAAGAATTAAAGGGATCGTTTTTATCTTCATAGTCATTTCCAATAAAAGAATATAGTTAAGTACTAATATAATAAATGCTACATAATGAAGCATTGATATATATCAGGCGGGTTGTTTAAATTTTGTGCTGGTGTATAAATTAATCACAGAACTTGATAAAAACGTATGGGTAGTTGTCGGGTTCAGGTGATCGTTTCTTAGGGGCAGACCGTTCTTCTTTAACGCGTATTAATCGTTCTAACTATGAGTCTGCTAATCTAACCATTCTTAGCAATACCCATTCAGCTAGGTACTATCTTCTCTTTGTTGTAGATGCTAGAGGGTCTTATGCTGAATCCAATGAACGTAATAATGTTCAAGCTGTTTCTTTCTCAGTAAGATCAAGAATCGTTGTAGATTAGGAGGAAAATACTTAGGGTTGATCTTCAATCTATTATAAGTAATAAAAACCTATCTTAACTCAATTAAGATGGGTTTTTATTGAGATGCTCTAACTAAGCAACGACCTATTTTAACTGAACAATTGTTTGGTTAGTATTTAGAATGTAATAATATATGATCTACCGTATTGATTTGATACTTTGATCCTGACTTGTTTTTCCCAAAGGGCATGAGTAGACTGAGCCATTATTAATTCCTAAATAAAGTGGTCTTTGTACTGCTTAATGTTTATACCTAAATTTAAAGAGCGGAGAATGTAATGTTACGTGGAAGTATGGTGGCTTTGATCACTCCAATGATGGAAGATGGACGTATTGATGAGGCAGCATTAGAGGCATTAGTCGAGTTTCATTTACAGCATCAAACCGATGCGATTGTAGCAATGGGGACAACGGGTGAATCGGCAACACTAACGCATAAAGAACACCGCCATGTGGTTAAACGGGTTGTGGATCTTGTAAAAGGTAAGATTCCTGTGATTGCAGGTACAGGGTCTAATAATACTGTTGAGGCATTAGCCTTAACAGAAGCGGCTAAAGAAGATGGTGCAGATGCTTGTTTATTGGTAACCCCTTATTATAATAAACCAACACAGCAAGGGTTGTATCAACACTACAAATTCATTGCCGAAAAAGTGGCAATTCCTCAAGTGTTATATAATGTACCTAGCAGAACGGGGTGTGATTTATTGCCTGAAACAACAGCGCGTCTTGCTGATATAGACAATATTGTGGCAATTAAAGAAGCGACTGGCGATTTAGAGCGTGTGAAAGAAACGTTAGCACGTTGTGGTGATCGTTTGGATGTCTTTAGTGGTGATGATGCAACGGCAATGGAAATGATTTTAATGGGAGGCAAAGGTAATATTTCGGTGACTGCAAATGTGGCTCCTCAAGCGATGCATGATCTTTGTAAAGCTGCTCTAGCAGGTGATAGAGATACGGCAACAACAATTAATAATCAGTTGCTTGGCTTACATCAGAAACTCTTTTTAGAAGCTAACCCTATCCCTGTTAAGTGGGCGTTGCACTATATGGGGTATGGTAGTAAAGGAATTCGTTTACCGCTAACTGAGTTTTCAGAAAAGTACCATAATGAATTATTGGCGGCAATGAAAATGGCGGGGATTAATCGCTAAAATTTGATAAATATAGGTGTTGTTACGAGGTATAAAAATGAAAAATGGGATGGTTGTGTGTTCTGTTGTTTGTGTGTTGTCGGGCTGTTCAACCTTTGATGAATTAGCCGACACCGATCACGGTGTCTATACGATGAAAGAGCCTATTATCACACTTTTGGATTTCCCACCTGATGTTATGTTGCCTATATCTGAAGCCGATTTTACATTACCTACTGTTGATAAAGTAAGAGCGGCAGTAATGGCTAACCAAAGTACGGGAAATAGTTTATCCAGAAGTACAATTGATGTTTTACCCACTTCAAAACATATTCAAATCAATCATCGTGGAGCACTGCAATGGTTAACAGTAGATTTTCCTGCACGTAGCCTCTGGCCGAAAATGCATGCTTTCTGGCATTCTTTGGATATTAAAGTGCTTAAAGATGAACCTGAGTTTGGTTTTATGGAAACAGAGTGGGTTGAAAGCAGCGCAGGTTTACCATTAGATCAATTTCGTCAAACGGTAGGAGTAGCTCAAAGTAGTCTTGATGCAGGGACACGTAATCGTTATCGTCTTCGTGTTGAGCGTCCTTCTTCAGGTAAAACGAACATCTATATTACACATAAAGGCTCTGAGAAAGTAGTGGTGCAGGTGGGAGAAGCTTGGGAGTTGCGTCCACCAAAACACGAGCTAGAAGCTGAAATGCTCAGTCGCCTAAAAGCCTTTTTGGAAAGCAACCCTTATAAAACGATTAAATCAAAATATGATGATAAAGAGTGGGATAGCACTCATTTAAGTCGTCTTAGGGTTGAGCTATCAGAAGATGAAGATAAGCACCCCCAATTACACCTTTATGATGATTACCAAACGGTATGGGTTCACCTCGGGATTAAGTTAGAACAAATGGGAATGGAAATAGAAGCCTATCAAGAAGTAGAGGGTATCTATCACCTTGTCTATGTAAAAGATGATCGGGTAGAAAAGGGTAACGACGGCTTCTTTACACGTCTTTTTAAACGTTATCTACCCTACCTTAGCAAAGGTGTTTTATATCAAGCTCATCTTGAAGATAAAGGTACATTTGTCGTTGTTGAAATAAAAGATGAAGACGGTCTTATCTTAGAAAACTCTCAATCCCAACAAATATTGCACCATTTAAAAAGAATATTTGAAGACTAGGTCACACCTCATCTGTCGTTTTGATGTAGACATCTAGAAAAATTCATAAAAAAATCATGGGTGTTCCAGCTAAAAGACACATCACCCAGAAAAAGCACTCTAAA
>JAGLBW010000093.1 GCA_023146545.1 Cocleimonas sp. | reverse complement strand
TATTATCCATTTTTTTTCCGAAAAAAAGACATGATAGCTTGTTTTTTAAGCTCACTATATATAAGTAAATAGTATTCATATTACTTCCTCTTAATCTACCCTATTCTTATTTTCTGCTCTTTAGTCAAGCCCATTCGATTAATATCACAAGCCGTTTTTGAGACGGTCGCTCTACGCATAGACATGAAAAAAGCTACCTAATAGTAACCTTGGATCCCAAATTTATCACTAAACTGGTTTTCTATCCCTGCAGTACCATCCCCTACTTAATATTAATGCATTTGCTTGGGTTTTCCATGATAAAACGCGGTATCTTCATCCCGTAGAAAATTACTAATCACCTCATCATCTTCTGTTGACATTGCATAGAAATCAAACATTTCAAAATCACTATCGTTATCGTCTTCTGAAATACTGTCTGCGGCTTCGATAATAACCTTATCGAGATCACCTTGCCCTTCAATACCCACCAATAAGTGTGCTTTTTTATCTTCTAATGGGACTAAGATCGCCGCCATGTAGGCTGTGTCTATTTCAGGAAAGTTAGCGAAGGCCGTTTTCATAGCATTTGATAAATTGGGTGGTAAGTTATCCAATTTACCTAATGTCATTCCATCTTCATCGCCATCAAATTCACCTGTTTTGACTTCATCAGTATTCATACCTAATAAAATAACCACATCATCGGCATCAAATTCTAAGCCATAGTCTGAATTAGGGTTTAACACCAACGGCACGCCCATTGTCATTTCTAAAAAAGCGATGGCAGGAATTTCTAAATAAGGAGAGTCTTCTGGGATAGCTTGTTGTAAAGCTTGTAATGAGGTAAAAAATGGAATAATTGGACTTTGATCTTCATCTTTTTCCCAGTGCTGAATATCAAACTCTTGATCATCATTAATTTCAAACGTTTCTTCTTCTTTATTACTCACAGAGCCTAATATATAAATATTAGATTCCAGTAAAAGATCATAAAATTTTGGTGTTTGTGTCTCATCAGAAGCAGAGGTAAAAAGTGCTTGTTCTAGTGGATTACTGGGTAGCATCATACTGTTTTCCTTCGAATTTATTCGCCCATTTTTAATATATGTTTTGATTATAACGTAAAGCCAAAGCATTTTACTTAATTAGTTTGCTATAAATTTTATCACTTATGGTCTCAGTATTTGAGGGTTTAATAACCATTTTAATAAAATATTGAGAAATAATTTAGGATCAATCGGTTTTGATAACACATCATTCATACCCACTGATAAGACTTTTTCTCGACGGCGTGGGTTCACATGGGCGGTTAAACAAACAATCGGGATATATTGCCACTGTTGATTGGCTCTGATAATGCGAGTAGCTTTGTAACCGTCTATTTTAGGCAGTTGGATATCCATTAAAATCAGGTCAATATCATGCTGTTTTAGATCCTCAATACCTTCTGATGCCGTTCCGACGACTTTTATGTCTCTAATACCAAAACCTTCAAGAAGCGCTTTAATAAAAAATTGGTTGAGTTCATCATCTTCAATTAATAGAATGCTTTTCTTAGCAAATTTAGGCTCTGCTTTTAAAATATCCAGTGATTTAGCGGGTATTTTAGCCTTGCTAAGGGTGCTGTTGTTAGCTCGATGAAGCCAAAGTGAAAATGAAAATTCGCTCCCGATACCCAATACACTGTTGAGGTCAATCTGACTCTCCATTAATTTAAGTAACTGTTGACTAATACTTAAACCAATCCCCGTTCCTCCGTATTGGCGTGAATAGGAGGTGTTGGCTTGTGAAAAGGGCTCAAAAATACGCTGTTGATCATCTTTACTAATGCCAATCCCCGTGTCTTGTACGCTAAATTTTAGACATACTTTTTCCTCTGTTTCAGCTGTTTTTTCAATTTTAAGTGTTATTTCACCTGCTTTAGTAAATTTAATCGCGTTTGAAACAATGTTTAATAGGATTTGACCTAATTTTAAGGCATCTCCTTTTAGTCCAATGTGTAAATCATCATCTATTTGAATCGAAAATTTTAAGTGCTTTTCTTCAATTTGTGCGGAGAACATCGCAGTAATTGTTTGAACTGTTTCATCTAACTGAAATTCAACCGATTCTACTTTTATTTTTTTTGCTTCAATTTTTGAAAAATCTAATAAATTATTTAATGTATTCAATAAAATATGAGAAGAATATTGTAGTTTGTCGATATAATCTTTTTGTACCTCACGTGCAAGCTGGTCATTTTGTAATAAAAACCCTGTACTCATAATGGCATTCATTGGTGTACGAATCTCATGACTCATATTCGCCAAAAACTCCGACTTAGCATGATTAGCTTGTTGCTCTGAGATAATTGCTTCATTCAATTTTTGATAAACCTTATGGATATTACGCACCATAAATAGCACGACTACGTAGAGAAGCATCAACAAATAGCCCATTAATTGATGAGGAGTACTATCACCTTGTAGGAAAACCAAAATAAAGGAGAGGATAGGTAATAAGCTAAAATATAAAAAAGCCCGAATATTAGGCATAAAGGCGTATACGGAAATAATCAATGCACCAAATTCTACTAACGTCAGCAACATTTGGTAATACACATCGACTAAAGGAAAAACAAATAAGGGGAAAAAAGCCCACCAAAGCCCTGAGCATAATAATGATAAAAGAATAATGAAGTATAACGTCTGCCCTGATTTTATATTGTAGTGTAAGACAACACCCCACAGTATCGCTTTAACCAGCAATGCGGTGGCAAGCCAATAATAAAGAAAGGTGGGGGGCACATGCTCATAAAACACAAAAGGCAAAAAAATAAACATCAAAAACTCAATCAGTGCAGTGGTATTTATATTTTGATATAACGGTTGTTTTTCATAGCTCAGAGCAGGTGGAGCTATTTTACTAGAAAACCAGTGTAATAAGTTAACAAACATAAGGGCTAGGAACCATTTAATCTTTAAGTAGTATACGCTTACACGAAATTTTACCGCGATTAATACGGTTTGTATAAGGAAAAATGGTACAAAAACCACACTTTCATTATTAGTATATTCAATAGGTCTGGATAATAAAGCACTGAAAAATATTTAAATAATTTATTGAGGGAGGAAGTGAGGCAACGATCACCCTTTTTTTAGTGATTTCTTTAGGAAGACCATCAGTTCCATTATTTCTCGGCAGATTAGACCCTATAAAGAACGGCAACACCTTTGACTACAATAAAAGTGCCTAAAAAGCTAAACGGGGTACCGCTTCTAGAAGTCTTTGGGTATAGGGTTGTTGTGGATTATTACAAATTTGAGCCGTTAGCCCTTGTTCGACAATTTTACCTGCTTTCATCACCACTGTCTCATCACTTAGATAATCAACAACCGCAATATTATGGGTAATAAATAATAAGGTAAGGTCTTTTTGTTGGCGAATGGTCAGTAATAATTGCAGAATTTCAGCTTGTACAGAAACATCAAGAGCGCTGGTGATTTCATCACAAACAATAAAATCAGGGTTGAGGACTAAGGCTCTCGCCAATCCAATCCGTTGGCGTTGTCCTCCTGAAAATTCATGGGGGTAACGCCACAAATAATCACGGTCTAATTGAACTTGCTCTAGTATTTTAGCCGCACGTTCAATTCTATCCGTTTGATTTTCGCCAATACCGTGTACACTCATCGGTTCGGTAAGGGTTGTCATAATTTGTAATCGTGGATTTAATGAGGACTGTGGGTCTTGAAAGGCGATTTGCATTTGTGGACGTAAGGGTCGCAGTTCTTTTTGACTCAAACCGACCAGCTCTTGTCCTTTTATTTTAACGCTGCCTGCGGTAGGTGTTTCTAGCTGTAAAATAGCACGTCCTAGCGTGGTTTTTCCACAACCTGACTCGCCCACTAAAGCCAGAATCGTGCCTTTTTTAATCTTAAGGTCAACACCATCAACCGCTCTCACATGATCAACTACATGACGAAACAGACCTTTTCTAATAGGAAACCACACTTTAAGTTTTTTGATTTCAAGTAGGTGTTCCTGTTGTCCTAAGGCATTAAGATCGGTTTTAATCAGTTTTTCAAGACGATCAGGGACAGCAGCAAGGAGTTTTTTGCTATAGGCATGTTGAGGATTGGTTAAGACCGTTTTGCACTCACCTGTTTCGACTAATTTACCCTGTTTCATGACCCCCACTTTATGGGCAATTTGAGCAACGACACCAAAATCATGCGTGATAAATAAAATTCCCATCCCATTACGTTGCTGTAAGTCTTTCATTAAACGTAGAATTTCAGCTTGTACGGTGACATCTAATGCGGTGGTGGGTTCATCTGCAATCAATAAATCGGGTTTACAGGAAAGTGCCATCGCAATCATCACCCGTTGACGTTGCCCCCCAGAAAGTTGATGGGGGTAATCATTAAAACGGCGCTTGGCATTGGCAATTTGTACTTCTTCTAATGCATCAATAGTTTGCTGTTTAGCATCATAATCAGAGAGCTTGGGATGATGTAATTGCAATGCTTCCATAATCTGTTCACCAATGCTAAACACAGGGTTCAACGAGGTCATCGGTTCTTGGAATATCATCGCAATACGTGCGCCACGGATTTGGCGTAACTCATTATCAGCTAAGGTTAAGGTGTTAACTATTTGTTGATCTGCCTTGTTTTTTTGACAATTAAAATAAATTTCACCTTGTGGGTGGGAAGAAATTCCTGCAGGTAACAACTGAATCACCGAGAGCGCACATATGGATTTACCGCTACCTGATTCTCCCACCAAACAAAACGTTTCACCCTTATTAAGGCTAAAACTAATACCATCAACTGCTTTAATGATTTTATTGCCTGTACTGAGATAGGTTGAGAGGTTTTTAATATTGAGGAGTGGAATATCGGTATTCATTAATTAACCCCTATCTGTCCCGCTAATTGTGGGTCAATCGCATCACGCAATGCTTCGCCAATCAGATTATAAGCAAAGACCGTCAGGAAAATAGCCCCACCAGGGAAAGCTGCCATCCACCAATTAAAAGTTGAAGATTTAACCGCTTGATTAAGCATTTGTCCCCAAGACGGTACATCGACAGGTCCTAACCCTAAAAAGCTTAAGGTAGCTTCGGTTAAAATAGCAGAAGCAACACCAAAGCTGATCGCCACTAATAGGGGGGCAATGCCATTGGGTAAAATATGACGAAATAAAATTGACTGTAGTGGTAAACCACTCGCAATCGCGGCTTGAACATAGTCTTGTTTACGCAGTTTCAGAAATTCTGCGCGAACATAACGAGCATAACCTGACCAGCCTGTAATGCCGATAATAATCATCATCAGATAGATGCTCCGACCAAAAAAGGCCACAATTGTAAGCAATAAAAAGAGCACGGGGATTGCTTCGAAAATTTCCATCAATCGCATCCCAAACATATCAACTCGCCCCGAAAAGTATCCCATTTGTCCCCCGATAAAAATACCAATCAGCATGGCAATACCTGTCGCGACAAAACCAATACCTAAGGCAATCCGTGAAGCGTGAATCATTCGACTGGCAACATCCGCGCCATTATCATCCGTTCCCATCAGGTGAAACCGCTTATCAGCAGAAAAAGGGGCTTCTAAACCCGTATTGCCATAATCACGCAAAAAATCACTGGGTGAATAAGGAATCGGCGGCAACACAGCCCAGTCGTATTCATTATTACTGACCTTTTCACGAAATTGATCATAAATAATAATTTTAGGTGGAGTGAGTAATATTTTTGCGGCAAGGGTTGAAATAACAACCACAAGGGTAAAAACCCACAATTTTTTAATAAAACTGAAACGCAAACGCCACAAGATCACTAACATAAAAAAAGCAGATAACATTAAAATATCTTCTGCACGGGTATAACGTAAAATGGGTAGCGTTAACTGACCTTTTTCACTGGCTAATAACGGCATACTATTGGCTAAATAAGGTGCAAACGTCGCAACAAAGGTTAATAAAAACACCCATGTTAATCCTAAACGAGCGCCCCAACCTGAAAAAGCAAGCCGTAATACCCGTTGCCCGTAGGATTCGCTGATGGGTTGATCTACAGTATAATTAGTCATACTGAACCCTCGGATCAACTAAGGTATAGAGAAAATCAGAAATTAAATAGCCTAATAAGGTCAATAATCCTGCAATGAGGGTAATGGATAATACCACTTCACGATCACGCGACATGGTGGCTTCAATCACTAATTTACCCATACCATCAATACTAAAAATCTGCTCAATAATGATTGAACCGCCTAATAAGCTTGGCAATAAACCCGCTAGAATAGTAATCAAAGGTAATAAACTATTGCGAAACACATGTTTCCAGAGTACATCTGATTCCGTCACGCCTTTCGCACGAGCAGTACGTGCATAATCGGCATTAAGGTTTTCTAAAATAGAGGTTCGCATGATTTTGGCAAGCGCTGCAAACCCACCATAAGATAATGCAATAATAGGCAACACCAAATGCCAAGAGCGATCCAATAAGAAACCCCGAACAAAATCACCTGACGAGAGTTGTATCGCAACCATTAAACCTAACCCTGTACCAATAACCATTAATCCGCCAACACGAAATAATGTAACACCTGTCCATGCCAATAATGCCAATGATCCAGCGCCCAATAACGGCAAGGCTAACCAATTAAATAACACAAAATCGGCATGGCTAAAGGCCATCCCAGCTCCCATTGCTGCGCCTATTAAACTACTCACACCGATACGAAGGGTTTGATTGTGCCATTGACTGAGCATAAAGCTCAAAATTCCACCCAACAACATAAAGACAAATACTTTTAACACATCCCAAAGGGAAGACCAGTGCGGTAAGAACGGCATATCTAAGGCTTCTCGACTACTGAGGCCACTGGTAGGAAACCATTGCCAATGTTGAATACTGGAGAAAAAACCGATCATTAATACCCCCGCTAACATAGAAGGAATTGACCATAACGCTAGCATAATAATATTAGAGGTGACATCAAAACGTCCGCCTCTATCCCGAGCGGCGTTCATGCCGATAATGATGGCAATGATATAAATCAGCGGAATGGTAATGACATTTAGTAGTAAGGTAATCGGCAAACGCTCGGCAATTAAATCGGATACGGAACGACCATAATGAAAACTATCCCCTAAGTCAGAACCCTTGAGAAAAGAAAAGCCATTAATATGACGATCGTTATCAAAGGTAAAACCAATGGGGGAAACATTATTGAGCCAACGCAAATACTGTATTGGTAAAGGGTCATCTAAGCCATAGCGATTATTATAATAATCGCGTAACGCTTGTTTTTGCTCCGGTTTCATATCCGAACCATTAACTAGACTACCCGCACTAATGCCGCCCGGTGCGGTTGCCATAACCGTAAAGACCACAAGAGTAATACCCAATAAAGTGGGAATCATAAGTAAGATGCGACGCAGGAGATAAATTAACATTTATTATTTTAATAATAGCGGTTTAAGAGTAAAACATACGGTGTTGAAACAGTCAGTCTAATGGTATTTTTGGTTAGCAGTAGGCACATAGGTTTCTAAAGGTAGCGTACCACTGTTTAAGCCTAGTTTTGTCATGCTCAAGTTTTTAAAGCGTTTATCTAAAAAGACAAGACTCTGTTTACGGGTTAAAAAGGTGTAAGGCTGATCTTCATAAAAGATAGCTTCTGCTTTTTTCCACAATAGCATCCGTTTTGTCTCATCGACTGTCATACGGGCTTCATCAATTAACTGATCTAAAGGCTGACTGATATAATTGATAAAATTATTGCCGTTTATTTTGGTTTGGGAACTGTGAAACATTTGGTAAATATCGGTTTCAATACCGCTTGTCCAACCCAACGTAATTGCAGTAAAGTCTTTATTATCCAGTTTTTCAATCATCACCGGCCATTCTGTCGGCTCAGGAATTAATTTTATCCCTGCTTTGGCATACATATCTTTAAGCAATAATACCATCCGTTTAGTATCTTCATTGGATTGAAAATAAACCAGTTTAAATTCAAACGTTTTACCCGCTTCACTCTCTAAAACACCATCACCATTACGATCTTTAAAACCAGCGTCTGATAGTAATTTTTTGGCTTTTTGTAGATTGCCTTTGCGTGCAATTAGAGCAATATCATGCTGTTTACTTCGTGGGCTAAAGGGACTGATCGCTGTTTCAGCATAACCAAGGTAAATATTCTTAATAATATTATCCCGATCAGTTAAATAGGTCATCGCCTGACGTACACGTTTATCGGCAAAGAAAGTTGCCTTCCCCTTTTCTTTTTGATTCCAGCCAATATAAGAATAACCTGCAACGGGACTCATGTATTCAAAGTTGTGGCTTTTTTCAATAATTTGTTGATCTGTTTTTAATTTTTTATACTCTACAGGACGCGCACCATAAGCATCTAGCTCACCATTTCGATAAGTGGTTAAGCGAGCGCTATCATTTTGAATGATTTTCCAGATAA
>JAGLBW010000092.1 GCA_023146545.1 Cocleimonas sp. | reverse complement strand
CCTGTTCCCATTAATAATCCTTTAGATTCATTATATTTTTCTGGGGTTTTCAAATAAGGCTCATAATAGTGCTTGGGTAAAATGGATAACCCCCCTGCCATATCAATCGCTTCAAAATAAGGGCGTTTAAATTCGAAAGTAACTTGATAATCATTATCCGCTGTCACTGATTTCAGCGGTTCAAAATAAGCTTGTGTCCCCGGCGCTTTAATCGCTGGGTTCATCATAAACTGATAACTAAACACAATATCTTCAGCCGTCATGGGTTCTCCATCAGAAAAAACCACATTATGACGTAATCCAAAGGTTATTTTTAAACCGTCTTTGCTAATCTTCCAGTGTTTAGCCAATAAACCTGACCATTCTAAGGTATCAGGATTTCGGGTCAGTAACGATTCAATCACATAACCTTGTACTGTCGAAGCATCGGCATCAGAGGAAATAAGCGGTGAAATTGTTTTCAAATTACCCGAAAAAGCATTTACTTTCCAATCGCCCATCGCATAATCAGGATGCTGTGTTGCCTGATGGGCACGTTTGAAAGCCGTTGCAACATCCCCTTGAGGTTTTAAAGTCGAGGCAAGTTCATTAGGATTGCTTTGAAAACTACCTTGGTCTACTTTTTTAGACAAGGTGTTAAGTGCAACACGTAAATTACTGACATCTTTAGCTTGTGCTGATAACGCTTGAGAAGCTTCTGATAACTTTAACCATTGGCGATCAATTTGATACATGGAAGCAACAATCAAAAGAATAATTAAGGTAAGAAAGCTGTAAAGAATGACATCTTTTGTTGAGAATCTTTTTTGCATGATTTTTTATTTGATTTTTTTAAAGTGGCTTTTTTGGTTAGCCATTGACTTCAAGCGTGGAAGAAAGAGGATGATAACAGATATTATGTTTTATTTTTATTAAATGATGTTTAATGATTGATTGGAAAAATAATGGATAAGCAAAAAAAAGAGCGGAAATGATAAAATTTCCGCTCTTTTGACAACACTCAAGCTAGGCATTAACCAAAATTAGAAACCAGAGGTAACTCCAAGACGGGTATGAGATTGATCAAGATTATCTTTGTCATTTTTACCAAAGCTAACCCAAACTTGGGTTGATTTAGCTAAGCCATAACCTGCTTCAAACACTTTTAAACTACCATCAACATCTTTAGTTTTGCTGATTTCTGCTTGAACATAGGCTTTGCCAAACTTGTACCTACCATTAACAACCGTATTCTTAGCACCCTTACTCGATTTTTCATACGTCAAACTGGTTTTGTGCCCTGCGGGGAACGTGTAACCTAAACCCAACTTATTAGAAGGATCAGCACCTTTTACTTTTTGATAACCCCAACCCGCATAAATACCGTTACTACTGTAATTAACTAAAGAGCTAATAATATCGTTATTCGAACCTGCTTTTTCATCAGGAACATAAGCGGCAGCAAAACCGAGAGGACCAAAGCCCTTCATATAAGCTATTGCATTTGTTGCACGAGTATCATCATCTAAGCCATTATGACCACCAAGATTCATAAAATCTAATACCCCCGTTGCTAAGTCATAAGGAGTATCATGGCGACCAACACGCACTTCACCAAAGTTACCTTTTAAACCTAACCACGCGTTACGAGCCCCTAAACTAGAGTCTTTCCCTGTGCCAAACTCATGACCACTATTATCTAAATATTTACCAAGGTCGAATTCTACTTGATAGGTCGCTGACATCCCCGCCACGTCTAATTCATTTGTTCCTTTAATGCCCAAACGAGATTTATGACTCTTTACTGTGGTTACGGCATCCTTACCATTGTCATCACTACCAATAGAAACTTTTAGCTTACCATAAAGTGTTGTATCGGCCATTACTGCCATAGGCGCAACAAGACCAGCCGCTATTGCGATTGCAAGCAATTTTTTCATCTTTCGACTCCTAAAAAGTTAGTCATACATAATATCAATTCTGTTTCTGGAAGTTTTTTAGCCATAAAATACTTTACTCCAGTATTCCTACAAGACCTGTGGAATTGATACGAATTTTAGTACTGGTGTTGCAAAAATGCAACAAAAATTTCACTCCCTGTCCACTACATACTACATTTCGCTTGGGGTAACATCAAGCTATCCACTGAATAACTGCGCTTATCCCTATCAATCAATGAGAAAAACAGTTGTCCTAAAACACAAAAAGCCACAGTAAAAACTGTGGCTTTTTTTAATCGTCTACTTGCTAAGATATAAGCACTAAATTAGTGGAATAGCACTACAAAACTTAACGTTTAGAGAATTGAGTTGCTCTACGGGCTTTACGTAGACCTACTTTCTTACGCTCCACTTTACGTGCATCACGCGTGAGTAAGCCTTTTGCTTTCAATGCGCCTCGCAAACCTTCATCAAACGTTAATAAGGCACGTGCAATACCTAAACGAATAGCGCCCGCTTGACCACTGTCACCACCACCTTTAACCGTCACATTGATGTCAAATTTATCATCCATCTCGCTCGTATTAAGGGCTTGACGGGCAATCATGCGTGAGGTTTCACGACCAAAGTATTCATCAATCGAAAGTTTATTGATGGTAATATTGCCCGCTCCCATTTTCATGAAAACACGTGCTGATGATGACTTGCGTCGACCCGTTCCGTAGTATTGTGTATCTGCCATTCTGTTCAATCTCTTAGCTCTATAATGTTATTCTTCCATAAGATCACTTAAATCCTAGAAATAAAGATAAATCACTTCATCTTTATGTTTGGACTAAATTTCTAAGGGAATAGGTTGTTGTGCGTGATGTTTATGTTCAGCGCCTGCATAGACCTTGAGTTTTCTGTACATTTCACGCCCTAAAGGACCTTTTGGCAACATACCTTTGACAGCAAGTTCAATAGCACGCTCAGGTGCTTTATCCATTAGTTTTTCAAAACTAATCGACTTCAAATTACCAATATATCCTGTAAATCTATAGTAGATTTTATTTTTTGCTTTACGCCCAGTAACTTGGACTTTATCCGCATTAATTACGACGATATAATCGCCTGTATCAACGTGCGGTGTATAAATTGGCTTATGTTTGCCACGTAAACGTAGCGCAATTTCACTTGCGAAACGACCGAGCGTCTTGCCTTCAGCATCCACGACAAACCAGTCGCGCTTTACTTCTGCAGGTTTTGCAGTAAACGTTCCCATTTCAAAAATCTCCAGAAATGAAGCTATCTAAATAAATGATATAACACGCCCCGAAACTGGAGCCTATTCAAAGAACGGGGCATTCTATTGGAATATGGTCTTTGACTCAAGAATTAATTATGTATTAATTAACATTTTATGAAATATTTTTAGGGGGAGTTGTGACAAATATCACAGTTTTTAAGCAGAAATTAGACCGTAGGTAAATCACAGACAAAAAAAATGCGACCCCGAAAGAGCCGCATCAAATACCACCAAAGGAGGATGGAGGAGTATTAAGCCACCTACTGGCTAAATATGAGTATATAATAATACTCTAATTTTCTAATGTCAATAAACTATTTACTTTTAATTGTCAGTGATTAGAAAATTCGTTTCATTAACATTTTGTTGTTTGTTATTTTCGATATACAATCAAATAAGCTATTACAAACCATCTACATAAAGGAGAATGATGTTATGCCGAAACCATCCACATCAAATAAGTCGTCGCTAGGGGTTAATATCATGCTTGCCATTGGTTTTATTATCATTGCCGTCGCCGTCGCCTCTATTATGGGTTGTTCTACTCCCTTTCCTCGTCATTAAATCCAAAGTAAGCCTATTCGAATGGATATTACACTGACCCATCATCATGACTTAATCAGTTCAGGAAGCCGCTTGGCTTATCAACTGTTTGTTGTTATTGCCATGTTCGTTGGCGGTTGGTTTATTCGTGAAGATGCTGCAAAATGGCCCTTAAGCGCAACACAGCGTTGGACGTTATTAGGCGTTGCCTTTATCGGTGCATTGTTTGGCTCCGCCGTTCCTGCCTTTTTTTCGGGTGGCTTAGTCGAAAATTTAGCGGGGTCAGTACCAATTACGCCTAAAACAGTTATGGGTGGTCTGCTCGTTTCTTTTGTTTTTATTGCTCTGTATAAAAAAATCACGAAGAATCACATTGATACCAGTGATGGTTTTGCCAGAGGTGCTATTGCGATGATGGCCATTGGAAGGATTGGCTGTATCTTTCAACATTGTTGTTATGGTAAAGAAGCCCCGTGGGGTTTAAATTTTGGCGATGGCTTAATGCGTATCCCTGTACAGTATTTTGAAGCCGTTGGCCTATTTGCTATCTTCTATTTTATTCAGCACCTACACGAAACAAACCGCTATCAAGGACGACGACTGTTTATTGTCTTTGTCTTGTATGGATTGCTTCGTTTTGGTTTAGAATTTTGGCGCGAACAAATTGCTACTGTTTATTTTGGTATCGGCTTTTATCAATGGATCGCGTTGCTTATTCTGACCACAGGGCTTTGGCAAATACTGTCGCGGACATCATCTAGTCTAAGGTTGAAAACCACATGAGTTTTTCTCAACAGAAACTCTGCAGTGCATTGCAAGCCCGTCGATTATTATGTCAACCCATCGAACAAGCCCACCAACACGCATTAAAGCGGATAAATAACCATACCCTTCAACATTGGAACATCGTGATAGGAGATCGTTTAATCTTCGATTTTTCAGGCTTAATCGCGATTCACGCCACCATTAAAGCCTATCAGGGCGATGCGTCCCAACTTATTTTTAAACTTAAACTATCCTCTGCCGCGCTTCGGGATTATTACAGTCATAATGATTACCTTGAATCCAAGCATTTAATCGCCTTACCGATTACCGCTTATAACCCCTCAGCACCCAAAACATCAAAAACAGCCACTTTAACCATTACGCTTAAAGAAATCACCACCCCAATTGACTATCCTAAATCACTAACCCCAACAGACATTAATAGCACACCGTTAGCCTTGCTCCTGCCTTATAGCTGCGATCATGATTGCCTGTTTGCCAATCAAATTGCCCTCTTCTCTCATTTGAAGGATTGCCTTAAACGCTCTCCGATAAGTGGGTTGCGCGCCCTCTTATCCTTACGGAAGATCACCTTTAAACAACGCCTTTCACTCGCTTGGAAAAACATTCATCCGACAGCAAATATTCACCCTACCGCTATTATTGAAGGTACAAAAGTTGGAGCGCACTGTAAGATAGGCGCATACTGTGTCGTTCGTTACAGTGTCTTAGGACATAATGTGCAATTACATGATGGAGCAAAAGTAGAATATTCGGTGGTCGATCATCACAGTTGGCTTATGCATGATTTAGTGTTATACCGTAGTCTGCTCGAAACCGATGTCTTTTTAATCCATGGTCCTTACCAATTTTCTTTCTTTCAGAAACAAAGCGCCGCCTTTGCTAACATTATGATGGACTATCGCCCTGATCATCGCCCGATTCGAATTAAAACACCGAAGGGGGTCAGAGACTATCACGGACGGTTTCTAGGGGCTTTGCTAGAAGAGCGCGCTAAAGTCTATGCAGGCACACTCACAGCGCCTGGTATTACTATTCCTAAAGGACAAGCGGTTATGACCGACATTGAACACATCACTACCGCAAAAACACTAAACTGAGAAGAAAACGTTTTGAATACTTCTAAAACTTCATTAGGATTCATGCAAAGCCTATTCTTCTTATTCTTGATGAGTACCCCCTTATCTGCTGATGAAATTCGCATTGCCGTTGCCAGCAACTTCACTAAAACAATGCAGAATTTAGCCCATCATTTTGAAATCCAAACAAAGCACAACGTCGTTATTATTTCAGGATCAACAGGCAAGCACTATGCACAAATAAAACAAGGCGCACCCTTTGATGCTTTTTTTGCAGCAGATAGTCAGCGTCCTCAGCTATTAGATAATCAAGGCATCGCTTTAGCAAACAGCCGCTTTACCTATGCGATAGGTCAGTTAGTTTTATGGAGTCCAGAGGAAAATCATGTCAATAGCCCTGAAAAAAGATTAGCATTAGGGCATTTCGATCACATTGCCCTTGCTAACCCTAAATTAGCACCCTACGGAAGAGCGGCAAAAGAGGTTTTACAATCACAAGGCTTATGGAAATCATTAACATCAAAACGGGTACGCGGTGAAAATATTGGACAAACGTTTCAGTTTGTTAATAGTGGTAATGTTGCCCTTGGTTTTGTTGCTTTTTCACAAATCAAGTCACTTAAAAAAAATCTCAAAGGCTCGTTTTGGTTAATACCTAAAACACTCTATTCCCCCATTAAACAGCAAGCTGTCTTATTAAACGATAACCCTATCGCTCGCCATTTTGTTGATTTTGTAAAAAGCGATAACGCAAGAACCAAGATACGTCGCGACGGTTATCAGACCACGAATGACTGATACTGACTTTGCCGCTTTAGTCGTTACACTAAAACTCGCCACCTTAACCACCCTAATTCTCTTGAGCATTGGCACACCACTCGCATGGTGGATGGCAAAAACACAATGGCGGTTTAAGTTTATCTTCGAAGCCATTATTGCACTACCATTAGTGTTACCCCCAACGGTATTAGGTTTTTATTTACTCATCAGCTTGGGTTCAAACGGGCTTGTTGGGGGCTTAGCAAAAGCAGTCGGTGGAAAACCCTTAGCGTTTAGCTTTACAGGCTTAGTGATCGGCTCAGTCATCTACTCCTTGCCCTTTGTTGTGCAACCCTTACAAACGGCGTTTACAGCGATTGGCAAACGTCCCTTAGAAGTCGCCGCTACCCTGCGCGCCTCACCGATTGATCGTTTTTTTACCATAACCATTCCTCTAGCACGCTCAGGTTTTTTAACAGCGGCAGTATTAGGCTTTGCCCACACCGTCGGCGAATTTGGAGTGGTACTGATGATTGGCGGCAATATTCCAGGCGAAACTCAAGTCTTATCCATTGCCATTTATGATCATGTTGAAAGTTTAGAGTATCAACACGCGCACGGGTTATCGGGAGGGCTTTTGGTCTTGTCTTTTTTAATGCTAATGATGGTCTACGCCTTCAACCGTCGTTTTCAAGTCATGCGGACATGAGTATTGAGGCTAGGTTTCAGATTGATCGGGGGCATTTTGTACTGGATGTTGATCTCACCTTACCAGATTACGGCGTAACCGCTTTATTTGGTCAATCAGGCTGTGGAAAAACAACCCTGCTTCGTGCTATTGCAGGTTTAGAAGCCTGTCCAACAGGCTATTTAAAGGTAGCCGACGACCTTTGGCAAGATGGTCAATACACACTCCCAACCCATAAACGTCCCTTAGGTTATGTGTTTCAAGAAGCCAGTTTATTTGATCATTTAAACGTACAAAGTAATTTAGAATATGGTCTAAAACGAGTTGCAAAACAGCAACAAAGTATCTCATTATCCCAAGCCATCGAATTATTAGGTATCGGAGAACGATTAAAACAATATCCCTATCAACTATCAGGCGGTGAACGACAACGGGTTGCTATTGCTAGAGCCTTAGCCGTCAGCCCTCAATTGTTATTAATGGATGAACCGTTAGCGGCTTTAGATGCTCAACGTAAACAAGAAATTTTACCCTACTTAGAATCCTTACACACCGCGCTGGATATCCCCATTATTTATGTCAGTCATTCATTGGATGAAGTCGCGCGTTTAGCAAACCACCTAGTATTACTGGAAAAAGGTAACGTAAAAGCAACAGGAGAAATTACTGATATGCTAACCCGTTTAGACCTTCCACTGGCTTATGGCGATCATGCAGAAACCTTAATTCAAGCCCATGTTGTTGCACATGATCACACCTATCACCTCACCTATTTAGATTTTTCAGGTGGACAATTTGCCGTCACAAGAAAAGACCTTCCCATCGGAAAATCAGTACGGTTACGACTCGCCGCTCGTGATGTGAGCCTAACCCGCATTCATCAATCAAATACCAGCATTCTTAATATTTTTCCCGCCTTAATTGAAGAAATAACCCCCGATGGTGAAGCTCAACTTGTGGTTAAATTACGCCTCGGCAAAGACCCTTTACTTTCTCGAATTACCCGAAAATCAGCCACATTATTAGGTATAAAATGTGGAACAACAGTGTATGCCCAAGTAAAGAGCGTTGCTTTATTAGCATAAAATAATAAAAACTTAAGGTTCATTTTTAGTGGTCTACGTCTAATATAGCGTTCACCGTTAGAAAACTTATGTGAACAAAAAGCCTCAAACGAAGGGGATCGTAGAGCTTTACAATCCTTATTCTTGGTCGAAAAGAGGCAAAAAAATCTATGGGGAAAAGCAAGGAAAACGCGCTAAACGTACGAACCTAATAAAGGCGAAAAAGGGCACAAAACGGCTTGCACCCTTTGTTTTTAATGGATCATGCACCACGGTATTCGTTGAAGAAGTGGATGGAGAAACCTTTATTTAAAGTACTTGAAATCTCAAGTCTAATTATTATGGATAATGCGCCCTTTCATAGGAAAAAAGAGTGACATGCCATTGCAAAAAAGTATAATCATCAAATATTATTTTTACCCCCTTATTCGCCAGACTTTAATTCCATCGAAGAGCGTTTTCGAGGGTTAAAACGAAAAAGATTATAG
>JAGLBW010000091.1 GCA_023146545.1 Cocleimonas sp. | reverse complement strand
CCAAACTTTATATTAAAGCAACACAACAAACGTTTGAATAATTAGCGATTTTTTAACCAAAGACAGCATAACTTATAGATTTATATTATAATTAACATCATAAAAAATAATTTTTATTGGCTATTAAATCGTTTTGATAAACAATAATGGAATACATTAAAAGCCCGTTCATCATAAGACGATCACTTGTATTGGCTATGTTTTATGATGAACCTCAACAAAGGTTATGATTATGCGTCCACTCAGAGGAGTTCCCCTCAATGAGAAATCTCCGCTAACCGATACACCCGCATGGCGTGCTTTATTAGCTCATCATAAAACAGCGTCTACATTGCATATGGTGGAACTTTTTAATAAAGATCCCCAGCGTTTTAAGCGTTATTCGCTTACGTTTGAGGATATTTTATTTGATTATTCTAAAAATAGAATAACGGATGAAACCCTTAGCTTATTATTTGACCTTACACGTCAAGCTAAGGTAGAAGATCTGCGTGATCGTATGTTTAGCGGTGAAAAAATTAATAATACCGAAGGACGCGCTGTTTTACATACTGCCTTACGTAATCGCAGTAATCAGCCTGTGTTTGTTGATGATGAAAATGTGATGCCGAAGATTAACGCTGAGTTAGAAAAAATGAGGGGCTTTTCTGATAAAGTTAGAAGCGGACAGTGGATCGGTTATGCGGGGTTACCGATTACTCATATTGTAAATATTGGCATTGGCGGATCTGATTTAGGCCCGAGTATGATTTGTCGCGCATTGCAACCGTATGCTCATCATTCCTTAACGGTTGATTTTGTCTCTAATATTGATGCTTCACACATTGATCAAATCCTTATCAAACTACGCCCCGAAACCACCCTGTTTGTTATTTCATCGAAGACATTTACCACGCAAGAAACCATTACCAATGCGAATACGGCTAAAGCTTGGTTTTTAAACGGTGCAGGACGTGTGACGCATAATGATATTTCTAAGCATTTTGTTGCCGTTTCAACGAATGAGACGGCAGTAAAGCAGTTTGGTATTGATCCTCAAAATATGTTCCGTTTTTGGGATTGGGTCGGTGGGCGTTATTCACTTTGGTCGGCGATTGGGTTATCCAGTGTACTTTATCTGGGGATGGATAATTTTATTGCTTTACTTGAAGGTGCTCATGCAATGGATCAACATTTCTGTAACGAACCACTCGAAACCAATATTCCTGTTATTTTGGCGATGCTAGGGGTTTGGTACGGTAACTTTTTTGGTGCAGAATCCAGTGCGGTGTTACCTTATGATCATAATTTACGCTTGTTACCTGCTTATTTAGAACAAGCGGATATGGAAAGTAACGGTAAATCGGTGGATAAAAAAGGACGGCAAATCAACTACTCCACAGGTAAAATCATTTGGGGAGCAGAGGGTATTAATGGTCAACATGCCTTTTATCAGTTGCTACACCAAGGCACTCGGCTAATCCCCACTGATTTTATTGCATCGGTCAATTCACATCAGTGTAACCCAACACATTGTAGTATCTTAGCTTCAAATTTCTTAGCACAAACCGAAGCACTGATGCGAGGTCGGACTTTAGAAGAAACCCGTGAACAATTAGCTGCCGCCGACATTGAGTTACACAAGGCCGAAAAACGGTTGCCCCATATGACCTTCCAAGGCAATCAGCCCAGCAATTCAATTGTACTTAAAAAATTAACGCCACGGACATTAGGGTCGTTAATCGCCATGTATGAACATAAAATATTTGTACAGGGTGCGGTATGGAATCTTAATTCTTATGACCAATGGGGCGTAGAACTGGGGAAAAACCTAACGAAGAAGATTCTAGAAGAAATAGAAACCAATAAAAATTTACATCAACACGATAGCTCCACTCAGGGTTTATTGGATTGGTTTAGAACCCATCGTACAGAAGAGGTTAAAAATAATATTGAGTGAGTTGCAAAGTGTAACTTAGGTTAGTTTTAAAATAATGCTACTATCTCAATCCTTATTTCAAAGGGAATGAAGACCTTGTTTAGCGAAGAATTAATCGAAAAACTAACTACTTATACTGCACCGATTTTAAAAACATTTGATGTTTCCCTAAAAGTTTTTGATGCCTACCCTTGGGCAAAGGGTATCAGCATTATGCTGGCAACCTTTATTTTTGCCTCTTTTGCGTCATGGATTATTTTTAGGCTGCTCAAACTGATCACTAAAAGAACCAAGAGCCATTTTGATGATCGGTTGCTCAATATTGCGCGCCCCCCAATTTATTATTCACTCTTAATTACAGGGTTTACCACAGGCATTAAAGCGATGCCGATTTCAATAAAACTGATGGCAAACTTAGGGAGTGGGTTTCAAACATTAGGGGTGTTAATTTGGACAACAGCACTGATCCATATTGCTAAAATTATTCTGTATCAATTAGCATGGGGGAAAGATACGCGCTATCGACTGATTCGCCCACAAACATTGCCCTTGTTTGATAACCTAACAAAACTATTGATTATTTCCCTCGCTTTTTATATCACTTTCCAAGTTTGGGGAATTGATATGACGGCTTGGTTGGCTTCTGCGGGTGTCATTGGTATTGCGATTGGTTTCGCCGCTAAAGATACCTTGGCGAATCTCTTTTCGGGGGTATTCATATTAGCGGATACACCGTATAAAATTGGGGATTATATTGTGTTAGATGGTAATCAACGGGGAAAAGTCACTCACATTGGTATTCGTAGTACACGAATGCTAACGCGTGATGATGTTGAAATTACCATTCCGAATGCCATTATGGGCAATAGTAAAATCACCAACCAAAGTGGTGGGCCACACCCTAAATTTAGAATCCGCGTTAAAATAGGCATTGCTTACGGTTCGGATATTGATCAGGTTCGCACGATCTTAATGGAGATCGCACAGCAAGAACCGTTAATCACAAACTCACCCGTTCCACGGGTTCGTTTTAGAAGTTTTGGTGGTTCTAGCCTCGACTTAGAGCTATTAGGCTGGATTGAAGATCCTGAATTACGCGGGCGCACGTTGGATAAATTAAACACAACAATTTACAAGCGTTTTAATCAAGAAAATATCGAGATCCCTTTTATGAAACAAGACATCTATATCAAGGAACTTCCACAGTAATTTTAATATCGGGAAAACGATAGCCACAATTTACCTTTACCGTTTTCCATTGCGAATGACTTCTCGGAAATTTACGACAATTGGGTGGACGCACTTTATAAATCGAACAGGCATATTTTCCGTCACTGGTGTCTTTTAAAAAAGTACAACGGAAGGGTAACTTGCAACAATCACCACAACCATTGCATTCTCCCGTTCTATTTTTATCAACAGGTAGGATTGCGGTAAGGGTTCTTTTAATTTTTGGGATCATAAAACCATTATTTACTGATTAAAAAATGAGAGCTTATACAGGGTATACTCTTGGGTTGATCATATTTACGGGCTATAGGGAATGAGTAGTAAAGACCCGAAACCTAAGTTTATGTTTGACAAGTCGGACAATAAAAACTAGAACGTTGACCTTGTTTTAGCTTTTTTATAGCGGTGCCGCAGACGACACAAGCGGCAGCTTCTCGCCCATAAACCGTTAACTGTTGCTGAAAATACCCCAATTTTCCGTCAACCTGAACAAAATCTTTAAGGGTCGTACCGCCTTGTTCAATAGCACAACTTAAAACCTGTTTAATCGCATCAACCAGCGTCCTATAACGTGCTAAAGACACTTGACCTGCGGCTCGTTTAGGGGATATTTTCGACTTAAATAAGGATTCACTCGCATAAATATTACCTACACCAACAACAATATGAGCATTCATAATAAACTGCTTGATCGACACACGACGTTTGCGCGACACGTTATACAGTAATTGGGCATAAAATGCATCACTCAGGGGTTCAACCCCTAATTTGCACAATAATTTATGTCGCAAAGGATCTTCGGTTGTCCATAACACGGCACCAAAACGTCGCGGGTCGTGAAAACGTAGGGCTTTTCCTGTTGATAATACAATATCAACATGATCATGTTTTTTTGGAGGACGATCAGCAGGAACAAGCTGTAAATTGCCCGACATGCCAAGGTGTAAAATAAGGGTTCCTTTTTGAGTACTTAGCAATAAATACTTTGCCCGTCGTGTGACAGCCGTAATCGTATGCCCTTCAATTTCAGATAAGGTCTCAGGAACAGACCAACGTAGTTTCGCTTGGCGGACAATAATGGAACGGACCTGATACCCTTCGACATAAGGTGCAATCCCTCGCCGTGTGGTTTCAACTTCGGGTAATTCAGGCATACGCTATCGTCCTTAATCGTCTGATTCATTTAAAATATAAGCCGCTTCGATTTCAACCAATAAATCCGAACGACAGACATCGCCTTGAAGAAAAAGAACTAAGGGTAATTGACGACCATAACGGCGAATTAATACTTCTTCTACAATCGGCAACATTAACAAATCACGCAAATAGACTTTTAAATGGGACAAGTCGGTGAAACATTGAATCGGCAAGTCTAACGTATTGTTACCGTGATGAACCAATGCCTCTATATTTCTTAATGTTTCATTTAATTGTTGCTCCACATCACCTTTATGACAGGTTTTTGAACCGACAATACTGGCTGTACCTGAAATATATAAATGAGTCGTATCCTGCCACTTTTTAACGGTAGCACGTGAAAAAGCAGGACTAACAGGACCGTATTGAGGTGGATATAAAAAAGCAGAGGTTTGACGAGGGTTTTCTAATTGCAGCCCCGCATTTTTGGCTGCTACAAAATAGATTTGCAAATGACCATTGGAAGTACCAATCGCTGTTGCCGCCGGCGGCGGGTACATGAATCCACCAGTTTGATCCAAGGTTTGCTGTCGTCCGAGACAAAACTGTTTATAACGTTCTAGATCCCCTTGATCCTCATTAATCGCTGCAAAATAATTCCAAAGGCGTAAGAGATAGGGATAATCTAACGTTTTCAGGGTTTCTAATATCAAACGATAGGCGGCGTTCGACGCGGCGGTCATATCCTCGTAAGCGGTATCATCTAACAATAAATGCCCAAACAAAATATCATCGTTATAAGCAATTTGTATTCCATTTAATGCGGTTGTTTTAATCGGTTCATCACTGTACCAAACTTCAACAACATTCGATAATGCTAGGTTAGGCAAACCAACAGAAAACAAAGGTTTATCGGTATTCTCAGCACTGGCAATGGAGGCAAAACGAATCGCCGCTAATACATTTTCATCAGACTCAAGAGCTGATAAGTTTTCCACTGGAAGAAATTGAATCGAAAAAGGAAGCGACATAAAGTAGATTATTAATTCATTATTTAATTTTTCTGGTCAACATTTTTTCACTAAAAATAACACAGTTGAATCAGTTATAAAGTGAAAAGACAGGATAATATTAATCGCGCTAAAAGAAAATAATCCAGACGCTATTAATAATACAAAGTTGGCAATTATCACATAAATTGCTAGGTTAATTCGAGCTTTTTTGAACAAACCCTGCTACACCGCGATTTAATAAGCCGTAGACTGTTTCTGAGACCAGATAAATCGTATCTTTTTTTCTTAAATAACGTTTTTGAGTAATGGGGTTAATGCTACCAAACTGTATTTTCACCCCATTAAAAAACACACTTAATTGATTATTATCTAATCCAAAAACGGATAAATCTCTATCCTTCACTGGATAACGAGCATCAATAGGTTCTGCTAATAAAGTAAACAAGTGTTGCATCTTTTTAGGCTCAACTACTCTTTTTTTGGGTTTCATCATAATCCATTGTGTCTCTATTTTTTTTATCTCAATAGATACCCTTTGATTAAATTGATCACGACGATCAACCCTAACGGAAACAATGTCATCACCCATTGCCTTATCATAGAGTGAATCAACTGCTTTTACTCTATTCATTTGTAGAGAGACAAACCAAAATAAAGCAATGACCAAGAGGAATAAAACACCATTGAGCAGTAAGCGTTTTTTTATAATCGACATCAATAATAGACCTTATGCTTTAAGTAGAGTGAAAAAGGAAAACTTAATCCTTTCCGTACTTTTTAAGACAAGTCTAATTCTTTCATTTTGCGAGTTAATGTATTTCGTCCCCAACCTAAGAGCAACGCCGCTTCTTGCTTTTTCCCCCCTGTTTTTTCTAATGCTGTTTTTAAGGCAACCGCTTCAAAGGAAGGATATAACTCATCAAAAAGACGGGTCTTTCCTTGATCTAAAGATTGGTTAATATGATATTTTAATGCGACTTTCCAATCGTTTTTCAATAAGTTATTGCTTTCTTCTTGTTTTAATTCAGAGGGCAGATCATCTAAGGTGATTTCCCGTCCTGTTGCCATCACCATTAACCATCGGCTGACATTTTCTAACTGACGTACATTTCCAGGCCAATGTAAGGTTTGCAAATAATCGGTGACATTCTGCTCAATTGTTTTTTGGTCTACCTGTAATTCTTCCGCTGCATTTTTCAGAAATTTCTGTAATAACAGGACTAAATCATCCCCTCGTTCCCGCAAGGGAGGAATTTGTATCCGAATAACATTCAAACGGTGAAATAAATCCTCACGAAATAAACCTTGTTTCACGCGTTCTTCTAAATTTTGATGGGTTGCAGCAATCACACGGACATCCACTTGTACAGGAATATGTCCACCCACTCGATAGAATTTCCCCTCGGATAACACTCTCAATAAACGGGTTTGTAACTCCGCAGGCATGTCCCCAATTTCGTCCAGAAATAAAGTGCCTTTATTCGCTTGCTCAAAACGTCCTAAGCGGCGAATATGAGCGCCTGTAAAAGCACCTTTCTCATGTCCAAATAGTTCGGACTCTAATAAATCTTTAGGAATCGCGGCGGTATTAATTTCAATAAAAGGTGCATCAGCACGCGGACTGTGGGTGTGTAATGCTTTCGCAACCAGCTCTTTTCCTGTGCCTGATTCACCCGTGACTAAAATTGAAATGCTGGATTTACTTAATCGCCCAATGGCTCGAAAGACCTCTTGCATCGCGGGAGACTGACCAATAATTTCTTGGGATTCAACCTTAGGCTGTTTTTTATCTCCCTGATAATCAGCAACCATCTCCTGATACTGGGAACGATATTGTTCTACAGCACGTCGCGCTAAGGCGGTGGCATCATTAATATCAAACGGTTTCGGCAAATATTCAAAAGCTCCTTTTTCATAAGCCGAAACAGCACTGTCCATATCAGAATGAGCAGTCATAATAATCACAGGAATATCAGGATGTTGTTTCTGTATACATTTAAGTAGCTCAAAACCATCCATTTCGGGCATACGAATATCCGAAATAATCACTTCGGGATGATCTTTTTTTAATGCTTTCAATAAAGTATCAGCCGAGTTAAAGCTACTAACATTCATCTGTGCTTTAGCCAAGGCACGTTCTAATACCCAGCGTATTGATTGATCATCATCGACAATCCAAACTTTTTCAGGTCGTTGCATCCAGACCTCCTCTTTTAATTGTTTTCTTTCAACTCGTCACTGATCGGGAGTAACAGGACAAAACGTGTTCTGCCTGGTTTAGATTCAAACTCAATCAGCCCATTGTGTTTATTTGCTAATGATTGCGCAATCGATAATCCTAACCCCGTCCCTTCTGCTGAACCACTAATCATTGGAAAAAACACTTTATCTTGCAAAGCTTTAGGTACACCTTCGCCATCATCAATAATCTCCAAGCGTAATACCAGCCGATAGGTTTTGCGGTTTAAGGTAAGGTAGCGCATCACACGCGTACGGAATAGAATCAGTCCTTGATTACCCACCGCTTTCACTGCATTGCCTGTAATATTAAGTACAATTTGGATTAAACGATCTTTATCCGCACACAGTTCTGGAATACTTGGATCATAATCAAAACGTAATTTTACTTGCTCAGGTAAATCTGATTGAACCAATTTACGCACGCGTTCTAACACTTCATGAATATTAATCGGCTCCTTTTTTTGTGGGTGCGGAGAACCTAACATGCGATCGACTAAGACTTTTAAACGGTCGGCTTCAGAAATAATAATGTGCGTATATTCTTTTAACTCAGGATCAATGAGTTCACCTTCTAACAGTTGTGCTGCTCCCCGTACACCACCTAAGGGGTTTTTTATTTCATGCGCCAGACCGCGCACCAGTGTTTGAGTCGCTTCTTGTTCTTTCCATAACTGGTGCTCTCGTGACAACCGCAGTTGCTGATCAATTCGACGCAACTCGACAATAACCCCTTCTAAATCCCCTTCGTATCGCAAAGGGCTTGCAATACAATCAACAATAATTTCTTCGTGCATTGTTTTTAAGGTACATTCACGCAAGGTTTGAGGGTCACGATTGTGTAATGCAAACTCTAAATAGTGTGCTGCAATATGCGTATTAAATAAATAACTACACGGTTTGCCCATCACACGCTGACGGCTTTGTCCAAACAATACTTCTGCCGCGACATTCATATAGCTCACGCACAAGGCAGTATCTAAGAGAACAACCGCCGTTGTTAAGATATCGGATAACTCAAAACTAACTTTAACCTTTTCATTTACCATTTAGAGTAACCTAAGCAATTTCCAAGCCAACTTAAAATAACACAGCCTAAATCTTTGTATTTACTATGCTAATAAAAAAATAATCAAACGCTGTCACTACACTTAATCCTAGATAATCTACCGTTAGTCAATGTAAAACACGGACAATATCAGTATGATATTCGTTATTCGCACTACAGTAGTGCATAAACATAAAAATGCACTATAAAAAAACAAAATACTTACTAATAACTAAAATTAATCTATTCTTCATTTAAATCTCAGCTTTCAGAAAATAAACAAAACAAACCCGCTCATGCTAAAGCAATAGCTTACAATAAGGATGCCACAAAGGTATACCCTTAATAACAAAGAATTTATCCCAATATAGTTGGTTTCTAATACTATAATCCCTATTAAAAATACCGTATTCATAAAAACTGGCACACTATATGCATGAGTCCATATTATTCAGGCGTAATTTTATTTTTCCAAAAATTTCGACGCCATAAATTTCAAATATTATGGAGATAAGCGGCATGAAACTAGTCACTGCAATTATTAAACCTTTTAAACTTGATGATGTGCGTGAAGCACTGTCTGAAATCGGTGTTACGGGTATTACTGTTACCGAAGTAAAAGGGTTTGGTCGTCAAAAAGGACACACAGAGCTTTATCGTGGGGCGGAGTACATTGTGGATTTTTTACCTAAAGTAAAAATAGAAGCGGCTGTACCTGAAGATAAAGTAGATGACGTGATTGAATCAATCACCAAAGCAGCGAATACAGGGAAAATAGGCGACGGTAAAATCTTTGTCTCATCCATCGAACAAACCATACGCATTCGAACGGGTGAGACAGGACCAGAAGCACTTTAAATACAGGGGGATAGTCACTAATGGAAAACAATCTTTTTGAACTACAATATGCCATGGACACCTTTTACTTTTTAGTAATGGGTGCCTTGGTCATGTGGATGGCAGCGGGCTTTTCGATGCTAGAAGCAGGTTTAGTACGAACGAAAAGCACCACCGAAATTTTAACCAAAAATATAGCTCTGTATGCGATTGCTTGTACTGCTTACCTTGTTGTCGGTTATGACATTATGTACGGCGGCGGTCTTTTCCTAAAAGATATTGCATTAGATGGCGCGGCAACAGCTGATGGCATGACAGGTGCAGTCTTAAAAGAATTTGCAGAACGAGACGGCGGATTTACAGGCAGCTCGGTTTACTCCAATGCGTCTGATTTTTTCTTTCAAGTGGTCTTTGTAGCAACCGCAATGTCGATTGTCTCAGGCGCTGTCGCTGAGCGAATGAAACTTTGGGCGTTCTTATTGTTTGCTGTTGTTATGACAGGCTTTATCTATCCAATGGAAGGCGGATGGACATGGGGAGGACATTCTGTCTTCAACCAGTTCTATCTAATTAAGCCTGATGATGCAACGGATGCCTTATGGAACGCAGGGTTCTCCGATTTTGCAGGTTCTGGCATTGTTCACCTTGCCGGTGCATCTGCCGCATTAGCAGGGGTATTACTCCTTGGCGCACGTAAAGGTAAATACTTAGCGGGGGGTAAAATCAATCCTATCCCTGGTGCTAACTTACCGTTAGCGACCTTAGGTACTTTTATCCTTTGGATGGGTTGGTTTGGCTTTAACGGAGGCTCTGTACTTAAGCTAGGCGACATTGCCAATGCTAACGCTGTTGCAATGGTGTTCTTAAATACTAATGCCGCTGCCGCAGGGGGTGTTATCTCTGCCTTATTACTGGCTCGCCTTCTTTGGGGTAAAGCAGATTTAACCATGACATTAAACGGTGCTTTAGCTGGTTTAGTTGCGATTACCGCAGAACCTTCAACACCAACCCCACTAGCAGCGACCGCGATTGGTGCTGTGGGTGGCATCTTGGTTGTATTTTCTATTGTTGCTTTCGACAAAATTAAAGTTGATGACCCTGTTGGTGCTATTTCAGTTCATGGTGTCGTTGGTTTGTGGGGATTAATGGCGGTGCCGTTAACCAATACAGGAGCCACCTTTATTGGTCAACTGGTTGGTGCAGCCACAATCTTTACTTGGGTCTTTGTTGCTTCTCTTCTCGTCTGGATCGTCATTAAATTAGTGATGGGTATTCGAGTTTCAGCAGAAGAAGAATACGAAGGCGTTGATATTGGTGAATGTGGAATGGAAGCTTATCCTGAATTTACCAACAAATAGGCTATACTTTATAGACAAGAGCGGAGCAATACCGCTTTGTTATAAAAAAAGTTAGCCAACCAGCTAGGATGGTAGCTTACGTTTAAAGAGGGCTTTTGCCCTCTTTTTTTGTGTCCCGCTAATTTAATTTATCCAAGGTGCGGACATAGAAAAACCCCCCGAAATATAAGCATAAACTAAAAAAGGTAAGCCCATAACCATAGGCTTGTTCTTCTGGTGCAAAAATAAACCAAACCCCTAAGAAAAAATACACAAACGATAATAAGGTAATCGCAACGTGTGTCTCACGATTACCATTAAAGATCCCACGAATAAAAAATAATAAGGGTATTTCTAATATCGCCATTTCTAACGCACGATTAAGGTATTGAACGGGAGTCAACCAACCATTCCAAACAATAATCAAAGCAATCAAACCCAATAAACCGATTAAGGTGATTCCCCGCGATAACATCAAGGTGCTCATGATAGCTTTTTTGCAAACGTTGCTAAACGTTTACCAAAGGCTTTGCATAAGGTCTTTTCTTCTTCTGAAAGTGGCTGGGTATTATCTGCACCCCCGACATGTGAAGCGCCATAAGGTGTTCCCCCTGTGGTTGTGGTTAATAAATCAGCCGCCGTATAAGGTAACCCAACCATCACCATACCGTGATGAAACAACGGGATCATCATTGACAATAAGGTTGACTCTTGTCCACCGTGTAAACTGGAGCTGGAAGTAAAAACCCCCGCAGGTTTGCCGACTAAATCACCTGATAACCACTGTCCACTGGTTTTTTCTAAAAAATACTTTAATGGTGCTGCCATATTACCAAAACGAGTCGGACTACCTAACGCCAAAGCATCCGCTTGTTTTAATTCATCTAATGTAGCATAAATTGCGCCGTCTTCAGGTACTTTAGGGGTTGTTGCCTCACAGGTTTCTGAAATTTCGGGTACAGTACGCAAGCGAGCTTCAACTCCTTCAACAGATTCAACCCCTCTTGCGATCAATTTTGCCATTTCTGCTGTGGCACCATAACCGCTGTAATACAGCACTAATACATTTTTCATCGTGTTACCTATAAAATATCAAGAATAGCTTCAGGAGGACGACCGATCATCGCCTTACCGTTTTTCACCACAATCGGACGTTCGATTAAAAGGGGATTTTCAAGCATTGCGGTTAATAAATCATCAGGACTTAAGGCTTCATTAGCCAAGTCTAATTCCTTATAGATCGACTCACCCTGACGCATTAATAAACGAGGATGATCCAAGCCTAATTGCTCCAGTAGTTCAACAAGGGTTTCTCTATCAGGTGGTGTTTCTAAATAATGAACAATATCGGCTTGCTCTCCCTTAGCTTCTAAAAGCGCTAAGGTAGCTCTCGACTTGGAACAACGGGGGTTATGATAAATACGGGAAGATTGACACATATTGACTGCCTTGTTTCTAAAAACAAAGCGCGTAATTTACTACTACTTCAGCGGCTAAGCAAAATTAAATTGGTTTCTTAAATAGGATCGTCTCAAAAAATAACACCATCAAAAAAACCTGTTGCGACAAGTTACTTCGCCACACTGTGGTGCAATCTTAGTTACGCTATACTGTTATGCTCTATCGTTCCTTATAGGATAATCCAATCAATGCAAGCTCCTTTTTCTTTCCCTGTTCTAATCCGTTTAAAAGTGATCCTTCTTTTATTTGTCCTGATCCTTCCGCTCAGTAGCTCAGCTAAAACACCGCTTGTTGGTCAAGCTATCCCTAATCTTCGCTTTATTGATATGAAAGAACGCATCCACTATTTATCAGAGTACCGTGGTAAATGGTTATTTATTAATTTCTGGGCGAGTTACTGCTCTATTTGCGAGCAAGAAATACCCACGTTAATTCGGTTTCAACAGCTGAATAAAGCGAAGGTTGCCTTACTGGGTGTCAACTTTAGTGCTGAATCACTGGATGCTGTCAAGGTTGCTATGCATCGTCACCGATTCAATTACCCTATTGTTCCTGATCAAACTTTACTTTCAAAAACATTTAACGATATCTTTGCTACGCCCACAACACTGGTTATTTCTCCCACAGGGCATCTGGTTGAAAAAGTCATTGGACGACTCACGCTTGAGGAACTCAATGCTTTTATTAAGCCGCTTCAACAGCCTGTAGAGGATGTCAAACAATCCAGTCATCGTATCTGGAATTTTTAGGGTGTTTCGCTTTCAGCAGGTACGGTGACGAAGGGATTGAATCAACGATCTGTTTTTCATTGATGAAAGGGGAACTAATCTAAACCATAGCCCTCGCTATGGAAGATCGCTGACGAATGAGCGAGCTTATGATGACCGCCCTGTTGCTAAAGGTGAACGTATGAGTAATGGTTAGCGCGCTAACAACATCAGGTCTGCCAGCGTCTTTTAATGATCAGGGAACAATGACAGGGGGTGTTTTTCTTTATTTCTTACGCTATGTTCTTTGCCCTTTATTATCGGATGGAGACTCTGTTGTCATGGATAATGCCAGTGTTCATAAGGTCGCCGATGTAAAGAAGCTAATTAAGGGGGACAGGAGCAAACATCATTTATTGACCTCCTTATCGTCCTGAGTTAAACCCAATAGCGTTGGTATGGAAAAAAATGAAAACCGAAGTGTTGGAGGCATTGTTTAGCCTTAATGGTTTAAGAAAAGGTTAAGCACTTTGTAAGGATAACTGGCGGATAAATATCCTTTTGTCAGCAAATAAATGCGTTTTCTCTGTAGCATGATATATTTATTCGCTAATAATAATAACCAAGGAATATTTAATGTTTGATCTGCCTAACATAGAAAATGCGTTTGATTTTGAAAAAATAGTTCAGATGGCCTTTCGAAGCATTAATTTTAAGGTTATTCCAAATAAAAAGAGCAATGAGCCAGGTTATGATTTTTTGGTTGAAAAAGAGAAGCGATTAATTGCGGTACAGGTTAAAAACTACAAACGTTCAGTCGCTATTAATGTGGTACATAAATTTAGAACCTTTATGGATACCAGTGAGTTAAAAGAAGGTATTTTAATTTCTTCCAAAGGGTTTAGCCCTGCGGCATTGGCTTCTATTAAGACAGAAAAGTTGGATCATTTCTACTTAGGTCATTTTGACCAAAATCAGAATAAGGTAGTTTGGGATTATCCTAAAAATGGGATGCCTCAGAGTAATCGTTTAGAAACGCCTGATCCTTATCGTATTGCTGTTTTTACGGCGACAGGTGGTGTAGGTAAAACAACGGTAACAGCTCATCTTGCCGGTGCATTTTCTTTATCCGGGTATAAAACGAATATTATTGATGCTGACCCCGATTTAAACCTTCATCGTATTACAGGAGATCTTGCGGTAATCCCTAATACTCGGACTAACAGTAACCAGAGTCTTCACGTTTATAAGGCAGAGGACTGGACACCTCAAGAAAACGTGGATGTGCTCTTGTTTGATTGTTCTCCTGTAATGGATTGTAATGATAATAATATTATGGAAAAGGTGGATTGTTTTATTATTCCTGCACCGTTAAGCCCGCTTCAGATTGGTAATGATGCTGAGGTCTTGTTACGTTCGATTGAGAAAATACGTGCTGATAATCAAACAGCGACTATTTTTATGGTGATTAATCGCTATTACGCCGCAAATAAAGCAGATAAGAAACGCTACCAAAACATTAAAAGAATAATTGATCAGTTGGATGATTCATCTTGTCAATTATTAGACCCTGATAGAATCAGTATCCGAAACAGTCGTCTATTAGAGAATTGGGGAACCCAGCCTGATCTTTCTTTTAAGACGGTTGGTGGACGTTGCTACCCGCGTGATGATTTTTTGGCATTGTCTGAATATTTATTAGAATCTGTTGAAATATAAATTGAAATAACTTAATGCAACTTAATGCATTGAATAAACAATACCTTGTATAACTATAAAAATAATAAAAAGGATAACAATCATGAGTATATTTGATAAAAAGCCACCGTCATCATCATCGACCCCTAAAGATAGTGATGATTTAAATAATCTTTTAGTGGATGAACGTCCAAAAAAAGAAAACCCCTTTCAAAAGTTGCAAAAAATGTTCCCTAAAGATAAAAAAAATACGAAACAATCATCCCTCGACGATCTTTTTGATAAAGAAGAGGATAGCTTATTTTTTGGCCCATCAGATGATGATGCCCTTGATGCTTTAACTCAAAAGAAGGATAAAACACCGTTTAATGACTTTTTACCTAAAAAAGATGATCAATCAATGTTTGATAAAGTAAAAAGTGAACAGAAATCAAAAGAGGTAAAAGAAAATGCGCTCAAAATAGAGGATGCATTGCCTGATAAAAAAGAAAAAACGGCTTTACCTCTACCCTCAGCTCCTTTTGGAATGGATAGCTTACCCGGCGAAACACAAGAAAAAGAGAAACCATCAGGGTCTAAGGAGGTAACGAAAGAGACCAATCCATATAAAGAGGAAGAAAAGAAACCTTCAGAGAGCAGTGCAATCTTTAGTTCAAGCGCTCCAGCATCCCCTGTAGCAGAAACGAATAAACTGAAACCAGCATCTGTGCGCCCTAAAACAGAAACACCTTCACTAACGTCTAAACGAGATAGCAGTCTGTCTCCAAAGGCAACAGCTTCTTTAAATGGAGCAAGTGTAGCGCGTGATAATACTAAGGGTGTCATTTCACAAATTGCATTGCTTGAGAAGTTGTTAGCAACCTATAAGGCAGTTGATAATGATATTACTAACTCTAATCAACTGATTAAAGAGTTACAATCAAGCTGTATCAACATGAAGAAAAAGAAGACCGTCTTAGAATCTGAGCTTGGAAAAATTGAGACAGAACAAGCGGCTAAAAAAAGGGAGATCCCCGAGAGCAGTGATCTTGCAGATAAGTCAGTTAAGCAGTTAAATCAAAACAATGATGATATAAAAACCAGAACGTGTTTCTCTGTGGTTAAATATGCTAATAAAGTAAGTTCTAATATCTCTAAACAGAGTGGGCTTGCAGAACAGCACGTTGAATCATTGGGTGTCTCTTATAAACTTTTAAAAGTACAAGTTGGCTACACTCGCTTGTTGGAAAAAACAGTTGATGCGCTCGGTGTTGAAGAGCAATTGCTTAAAAAGCGTAAAATGGCGAATCATACCATTGCTACTCTTGCCCAACATTTGCTTCCAGTGAAGTCAAAATAGTAAAATTATTATTCATCCTTGTTAGCCATAAAGGTCGCTTAATGGCTTGTTTTTGTGGCTAAATCAGTGCTTTCTTTCTTTGGAAACACAACTAAGTGATCAATTTCTAAGGTAATACCCAGTTGTTCACCAATATTATGTCGATGATGGGAGTGGACTAATGCTAATAACGGGGTGTTATCTTTGAGTGCTAAGGTGTAAAGGTAATTTGCACCTTGAAAATGACGCGCAAGGATGCGCGCTTTACGCGGGCTACAATCGTCATGCAATATATCATCAGGGCGTACTAAAACTTGCACGGTGCAACCTACTTTACATCCTTTAGGGACTTTCCCTTCCAGCGCTGATAGGCTGGTTTCAATACGGTTTTTACTCACAACTAAACCATCAATTAAAACACCTTGTCCAATAAAATCAGCAATAAAAGGCGTTGCGGGTTGGTGGTATAAGTTATAAGCCGAATCCCATTGCAATAATTTTCCCGCTCTCATCACTCCAATATGATCTGCCATTGTAAAGGCTTCATTTTGATCATGAGTTACCAAAATAGCGGTTATATTTTCATGTTTTAGAATATCCCGCACTTCTTTCGCTAAGGTTTCTCGTAGCTCAATATCCATACTCGAAAACGGTTCATCCAATAATAATAAATTGGGTTTAGGGGCAAGCGCGCGCGCTAATGCAATGCGTTGTTGCTGTCCTCCTGATAATTCATGAGGGTAACGCTTCTCGAACGCTTCTAAATTAATCAGGGTAAGTAATGCTTTGACACGTTGTTGTTGTTCACTACGTTTTAGATGATGCAACCCAAAACGAATATTATCTTCAATATTCAAATGAGGAAATAAAGCAAAATCTTGAAATACCATGCCAATATTACGTTTTTCAGGCGGAAGCATCGTATCTTCGTCGGAAACGTGTACACCATTAACCGAAATCACGCCCTGTTGTAAGGGTTCAAAGCCTGCAATGGCACGCAGTACCGTGGTTTTTCCACAGCCACTGGGACCAAGGAAACTGGCTATTTCTCCTTTTTTTAGTTGTAGCGATAAGTCATGGACAACCGTATGGGAGCCATAGGCAATACTAATCTTTTGAAGATTTAATAACGGCATGAAAAGCGTCTCTTAGGAAGTGTTACCCGCACGGGCATGAGTGATGGCACGGCTTAATAAAATAATCGGAAGCAAACCGACAAGGACAATCATTAAAGCAGGCGCACCAGCATCAGCTAAACGTTCATCCGCCGCCATTTCATGCGCTCTGACAGCTAAGGTATTAAAATTAAAGGGGCGTAAAATTAAGGTAGCGGGTAACTCTTTGAGTACATCAACAAAAACAAGCAACAGTGCCGTGAGTACGGTTGCTTTCATCAAAGGGAAATGAATATGACGTAGCACCTTAAACGGGGTAAAACCTAAAGAACGTCCCGCATCATCCATCGAGGGTTTTATTTTAGCCAAACCTGAGTCAATCGCTTGGATTGAAACGGATAAAAAACGCACAGTATAAGCAAAAACAAGGGCAAGTAGTGTGCCTGATAACAACAAGCCCGTAGAAATATTAAACTGTTCACGCATCCAAGCATCAACACTATTATCTAACCAAGCTAAAGGCATGAGAACCCCTACGGCAATAATCGTCCCCGGTACGGCATAACCTAAGGCGGCTACGCTGACACTGCTGTTAATTAAGGTCGATCTGAATAAACGCTTACTGTAACTGAGCAATAACGCAATGCTAACAGCAACGAAGGCGGCGAGTGCCGCAAGCAATAAACTATGAACAGTTAACCAGAAAAAGGCACGATCAATATTTTCCTCAGCTGTGGTGAATGTCCAAATAAGTAGTTGGCTTGAGGGAAGAATAAAACCAAATAAAACAGGGAGTAAACAGGCGAATATAGCCAGTGTCGCGTGCGTCTTATTAAGTTGAAAGCGTTTAATTTGTGAGTATTGATGACTGGTATGATGAAATTTAGCGCGGCGGCGTGACCAACGTTCTAGTAAAATTAAAGTAAATACAAAACCAAGTAAAATAGCCGACAATTGTGCTGCTGTACCGCTATCACCCATACCAAACCATGTCCGAAAAATACCCGTAGTAAAGGTATTCACCCCAAAATATTGTACCGTACCGTAATCGGCTAAGGTTTCCATTAATGCTAATGACAATCCAGTAATAATTGCAGGGCGCGCTAAGGGTAGGGCGACCTTGAAAAAACTAGCTAAAGTGCTATTGCCCAAGGTTCGACTGACTTCCAATACACATAAGGATTGCTCTAAAAAAGCCGCGCGTGCCATCATATAAACATAGGGATATAACACCAACGACAGCATCATAATTGCACCGCCCATTGAGCGTATCTCTGGAAACCAATAATCGCCGTATCCCCACCCGAACCATTCTCTAAGTTGGGATTGAATGGGGCCTGCAAAATCAAATAACCCTGTGTAAGTATAGGCAATAATATAAGCAGGAATTGCTAACGGTAATAACAGCATCCATGAAAAAAGACGGCGAAAAGGAAACTCACACATACTGGTTAACCAAGCGGTAATTACACCCATACTCAAGACACCGACACTAACACCTAACATTAAAATCAGTGAGTTACTGATGTATTCGGATAATAAATTATCGACAAGGTGTTGCCAATTATCATTTGTTCCCTGAAAAATAAAGCCCCCTACCACAAGCACAGGCAATGCCATTAGAAGGGCAATCAATACTATAGAAACTTCCCAAACCGTGAAACGAGGGCGTTTAAAGGCAAAGATATTCAGTGATTTTATCATTTAAGTTCCAAAGCAAATGTATCCAAAATACGTGGCGTACCTAAGTTTTGGCGATGATAATATAGATAGTAATGATTCGCAATAACACTTAATGAGTATGATCTATAGAGGGTCAGATATTAACTTTCCAATCGCGTTGTAAGATGTCCTGAAATACGAAGTGGTATCAGAAAATAATAGGACACCCATGAATTTTAGAGGCTAATATTTGTACAACCGATATAATTACCTACATTCCGCACCCCTAAAACTTATCCACCAGAATAAAAATCTTCATAAGGTTTTTCGAGTAAATGTAGTCATCGTTGA
>JAGLBW010000090.1 GCA_023146545.1 Cocleimonas sp. | reverse complement strand
GTTTAAGTTGCACACGGGGTTAAGTTATTGAATAATTAACCAATGAATGCCGAAAAAATACTGAAATACTGCAACGTGCGGTGGGTGTTTTTATCTCCTTTCTAACTGGATTGGGAAAGGTTTGATCCGCTTCTTCCAAGCTCAATAATTAGCAATAATATAATCAGGAATAGCTAACGAAAATCTATCTAAAATAGATGGTTTACCTAAGTTTTGGTGTTAATAATTGATGTTTTTAACAGGCTATTAATTTTTAGCCTATATTTAGTTGAAAATATTGTTGCGAATTATTCTCATTTGCATTAAAGTCTGGCTATCTTCAAAATTTTAAGGTGTAAAAAATGATATTGTCAGGAAAAAAACGAGGGTTTATTAGTAGTTTATTGGTTCTATCGTTTGCGTTAGTCCCTATTTATGCTTTCGGAGCAGAAGAGTTAAACCTTTATTCAGCACGTAAGGAGAAGTTGATTAAGCCTTTATTGGATAAATTTACAGAGCAAACCAAAATAAAAGTAAATTTAGTCACAGGGAAGGCGGATGCTTTGCTGAAACGTTTGGAAATTGAAGGCAGGAATAGTCCTGCTGATCTTTTTATTACCACGGATGCAGGTCGTTTATACCGTGCTCAAAAAGCAGGGGTATTGCAGGCGATTCAGTCGGATGTTTTGGATAAAGCGATTCCTGCTCATTTGCGGGAGCCGAGTGGTTTTTGGTTTGGCTTATCTCAGCGTGCGCGTCCTATTTTCTATGCTAAAGCTCGGGTGAAACCTGAAGAGCTTTCAACTTACGAAGCGCTTGCGGATATCAAATGGAAGGGCAATATTTGTATTCGTTCATCTAACAATATCTATAACCAATCCTTGGTTGCTTCGATGTTGGTACATAATAAAAAAGCAGCAGTAGAACAATGGGTCAAAGGTTTGGTCGCCAATTTAGCCAAGCCACCCAAAGGGGGCGATCGTGATCAGATAAAAGCGGCGGCGGCCGGACAGTGTGATATTGCGGTTGCGAATACCTATTACTTTGGAAAGATGATTCATGCTAAAAAAGACCCGAAACAGCAAAAAGCGGCAGCGGCAATGGCAATTTTTTGGCCGAATCAAAAAGGACGCGGTACGCATGTCAATATCAGTGGGATTGCGGTCACCAAGTCAGCGAAACATAAAGCAAGCGCAATTAAATTAATGGAGTTTTTAGTCAGTCGAGACTCTCAAAAATGGTATGCCGAATCGAACCATGAATACCCTGTTGTTGAAGGTGTTGAGTGGAGTGATACCCTAAAATCATGGGGTAAATTTAAGGCAGACACACTCAACTTATCAACGTTGGGTGAGTTAAACACTGATGCAGTAAAGTTAATGGATCGTGGCGGATGGAAGTGAGCCAATGGATTTTTCAGAATTAGTCACTGTAGACGTTAAACAATTAATGAAAGGTAATAAGCAAGTGTTGTTATTCCATGCGGATAAAGCTTATTTGCTATCGATCACCCGACGTGGAAAGCTTATTTTAACACGAGCAGAACCCTCTTCAAGGGTGACTTTTCCGTCGTTTTAGAGGCATAACCCCCAGAAATAACGACTTTAGCTTCATCTGATGGTGTTAAAGCACGTTATCTTTGTGATGCCCCCCTTTGAATTTAAAAAGTAAGGATATGATCAATATAAATTATTAAGACAAGCAACACGCGATAAGCCCTTTAGCCACTACGAATTTTATTCGTGTTTAGCCAATTTTTTTAAATCTGAAATGAAAGGTACTTGTATTATGACCATTTATATCAATGCATGGTTGGATTGCAGTCATCCACAGCTAACGATTAATAATAAAGAAACAGGCGAAATACTGGCTGATTTTACGGCAAAAGAGATTAATCAGTTATTTGATGCGGGTGATATTACTTTAGAAGAACTCAGTGATAATAATCAGCAAACGCAACAAGCACTGATTAAAACCTTATTTCTTTGTAAAATCACCACAAATTTTAAACAACAATTGAAAGGGTTATCAAACCGACTGGAACAACGCCCGAGTGGCTCTGTTATACCGCTGAACAAACCCTTGGGTTTGCTTGATTTAACGACTGTTTCTGCCACTATTCTTCCCTTTCATCATGACTATACTCAAGATAAAAAAGTTTCTATTCATCGTTAGAAAGGGGCTAAGGAAAATGAAAAAAAAGGCTAAGAAAAGAACGCCCTTGAGTGAAATAGATCGACGCATGAGTTGTAGTATTGTCGGGACTTGCTTGACCTTAAAAGAATTGCAAAAACTGGGTCGCAAGATGAAAATCTCAGGGCTTGCACAGATTAAAGAATATGATCTGCATCATATTTATGTTCGGATAGCCAATGATAAAACCCCTGCGAACCGTTACCTGCAAAAATTTATTGATCATAAATTTCGAGATAAAATTCATCAGTTGTCCTGTATTAAAGAGGTTGATTTACTGGAAAAAGCTTGGAAAAAAGCATTAAAAACAGGTGATATTGCTGCAACCTATTGGGCATTAATAACGCATCCTGCGGTCACTATCGCTTTAATTGATGAAATTTATGCAGAGGTACATATGCTTTCTCATATTGCAGGTGCATCAATGCGGGTTGATCTTCATGAGCTGTCTGTAATACGTCGTGAAAATCAGCAACTAAAACGACAGCAACAACAACGCTATCAAAAACATAATCGTACACTCTATGGCAAAGAAGCACTGATTCGAAAACAGGAGAAGCAATTAGAGAAACGACAGATAGAAATCAATGCGCTGAACGTTGCGTTAATGCAGACCCCTTATGATGATCGTTCCAATACGCTGCAACAGACTAAGCATAAATTGCACTCAAGGAAAGAAAAAATCACCTTTTTAGAACAAAGTGTCGCAGATTATAAACTCAAATGGGAAAGCGCAACAACGCGGCAGGTGAGCTTGCAAGCACAGTTAGGTCAAACAAAGGAAGCGCTTAATGTGGTTGAATCGTTACTGGAGTCCTATTTAGTCAAAGCTCACCCCAATGCTTGTGGCGCTTCCAATACGTGTTCGCACCGTGATTTGAAAGGGCAGTGTATTCTTTATGTGGGGGGGCGAGATCAACAATGCCGCCATTTTAAACCGTTAGTAGAAAATAATAACGGTAAATTCATCCACCATGATGGTGGTCTTAGTGATGGCAGTAGTAAACTTAATTCCATCTTAGTCAAAGCTGATATTGTCATGTGTCCACTCGATTGCATTAGCCATGAAGCGATGATTAAGGTGAAGAAACATTGTAAAATATCAGAAAAAACCTTGGTTATGATGCCGCATTCTAGCTTATCCGCCTTTAGCAAAGGTTTGAATGATATTGATTCAAATAATAATACCGAATAAAAACAATAGGAATGCTTTATGGATAAAGCAGTGAGTTGACCCCAAAAAAGGTAAAGCAGGACGTTTTTAAAAAAAGAGAGGAAAACTAGAAACATGGATGTGTTGGGTAACAAAAATTAACCAAACGTTTATAAAAATGAGTCACTAAGGGACGAAAATTTAATAACGTTTCAAACGATATTAGTATTGGAAAATTATGAAAGTCTTTTGGAAGTTTCTCCCTGTATTTATGGGATTTATTGTTGTTTTTACTCTTTTTTTAGTTCCTCTTATTATTACCACATTATTTTGTCAAAATTGAATAAAAAGGATGTTATCAATGCCCTTTCAATATGGAATAGAACACGAAGTTGCTTTTTTAAACCGACAAGGCGATTTTTCAGATTTTAGTAACACCCCGTTTAGTGATTTTGAAGCGATGATTGAGACGCTTCCTTTATATGAAAGCGACTATCCGCAATTACGCATTGGGGATGCAGGGATCAAGCTCAAACGTTGGTATATCGAAGGTTATGAACGTTATAATGATCAAGGTATTGTCACCTCATGCTCACCGAAGGGAATTGAGATTCGTACCACCATTCACAACAGTATTGATACGGTTTTGGATGAATTTGTCGACAGCTATCAATGCTTGCAGCCCCTTGCCAAAAAGAAAGGGTATACGCCTGTTTTAACGAGTTTTAACCCCTATAAAAAAGCATTTGAACCGACACCGCCATTGACACCGTTTGAGCAACAACGTCGAGAAGGCTCGCCTGAGAAACAAACAGCGGATATACCGATGTTAACGTATGGTCCTGATTTAAGCTTATCGAAATCAAGTTTGTCGGTTGAGGCGATGATTGATACTGCAAAAAAGCTAACCTATTATAGCCCGTGGTTAGTTCCTTTTAGTTTTAGTTCGCCTTTTTATCAAGGCAAGCTCTGGGAAGGGTTATCGGTGCGGACATGGCATCGCACAGGCGCTCGACCTTCGACGATGGTTTTTCTGAATGATCATGATAAAATGATAAACTCTAACCCATCATTGACGCAAATTGCGCGTGTTCCCAGAGAAACAGGGCGGATTGAGTTTAAGGCATTTGATACTTGTGCAAACGTTGCCTTATATGCGGCTTTATTCGCTTTATTGAAAGGTCTGATATTGGATAAAACCTTGATGGGACGTGCGCTTGTTCCTGATAAAAAACAACATCAACAAGCCGCGTTATTCGGTTTTCATGATGATGAAATATGGGTTCAATCGAATCAATTGGTAACGGTTGCTAGTAAGGCATTGGGGGATGATCCTGATCGGGGTAAATTAGATTATTTATTCACCATGCTCAGTCGTAGGGAAACCCCCGCTGATGTGATGAAAAAACACTATCAAGAAACAGGGTCTATAAAACAAACGCTGTTGAAAATGATGTCCGTGGATTATTTAAAATTAATAAAGTGATGTTCGGTTAGTTTGAACCCTTAATTAAACCATCCCCCCCTAAATAGTAGTTGACAATAATATTAGCAAACTCTAAAATGCGAATCATAACTAAATGAGAATGATTATTAATTAATTTTATTGCTTAGTTTTTTAGGTCATCAGAACGATCGAAAGATAGTTTGGTTGCCGCTGAAGGATAGGCACTAGGCACACACCTCGTTTAAGAGTGATTTGTTGGACCCAAGCTTATAACATTATTAAAGATAACCTCTTTTTTAATTTTTATTATCGTAGGAACAGTAACATGTTATCAACAGAAATACTTGCTAAATTAAACGGTCAAATTGAAGTCGAATTCTATTCATCAAACCTCTATCTACAAATGGCTTCATGGTGTGAGGCACATAGTTACACAGGCTCAGCTAAGTTTTTGTTAGAACATGCTGATGAAGAAATGGATCATATGCGCCGTATTTTCACCTATACGAATGATACTGGTGCGCAAGCATTAGTGCCTGGATTAGAGCAACCGCCCTATGAATATGATTCATTACTCAGCGTGTTTGAAACCATTTATAAACATGAATGTTATGTCACCTCGACCATTAATGAGTTAGTGACAACCACAACGGAAGCTAATGATTACTCCACCCTCAATTTTTTACAATGGTACGTTGCGGAACAACATGAAGAAGAGCATTTGTTTATGGGTATTGTTGAGCGTATGAAAATGGTCGATGGTAGCAAAATAGGGCTATTGATGATCGATAAAGAATTAGCGGGTAGTGCGGTTGAGAGAACAGCCTCACAAACGAAATAAAATCATAAATCTGCAGGGATTATCACTGATCAGGGGGAGATGATGGCTTTCGAAAGGAAGCCCATCATCTCGTTTATCTTGCAATGGTGGTTCCATAGACTTGGGTTAATCATTATTAATTAATAGGATAGCCAATATCATAGCCAATCCTCATTAACAGAAGGAATTCAAAGCAATGAAAAAACTATTACTCAGTACCACCCTTAGCGTCCTGTTATTAACCGCCACCTCATCATTTGCAAAACCTGTCGCCAGCACGGATGTATTAATCAATTATGCCAATATTGCTCATGCCGTTTTTGAGGACTCATTAACCACGGCGAAAAAGCTTAAAGAGGCGATTGATGCTTTTGTAAACAGACCTAATGAAGGAACATTAGCAACGGCTAGAAAGGCATGGAAAGCGTCACGCGTACCGTACCAACAATCAGAAGCGTATCGTTTTGGCAATCCCATTGTGGATGAGTGGGAAGGTAAAGTGAATGCTTGGCCTTTAGATGAAGGGTTGATTGATTATGTGAGTACCGATGCTTATGGAACAACGTCGGATGAAAACCCGTTGTACACTGCCAATATTATTGCCAATAAACAATTAAAGATTGCGGGCAAAACGGTTAACGCAACCGTCATTAACAAGAAGCTCCTGCAGAGTCTTCATGAGGCGGGAGCCGTCGAATCAAATGTCGCTACAGGCTATCATGCGATTGAGTTTTTACTCTGGGGACAAGATTTAAACGGTACAAAAGCAGGAGCAGGTCAACGTAAAGCGACCGACTACGATACTAAAAACTGTAGCAATGGGCATTGTTCACGTCGTGCCGATTATCTTACCGCTGCTACCGATTTATTGATTGATGATTTAGCGTGGATGACAAAACAATGGACAGTAAAAGGTAAAGCCCGTACTGACTTACTCGCTAAAGATGAAAAAGAAGCGTTATCAACCATTGTGACAGGAATGGGCAGTTTATCTTATGGTGAATTAGCAGGGGAACGGATGAAGTTAGGTCTAATGCTTCATGACCCTGAAGAGGAGCATGATTGTTTTAGCGATAACACCTATAACTCACATTTTTATGATGCAAAAGGCATTCAGAATGTTTACCTTGGACACTATAAACGGGTTGATGGTTCTAAGGTTAAAGGTGCAAGCCTATCTAATTTAGTCGCTGAAAAAGATGCAAAAATGGATCAAACCCTACAAAATAAATTAGCAAAAACGGTAAGCAATATGCTGGTGTTGGTAAAAACAGGACAACAGGGCGAAGCATATGATCAGATGATAGCGGAAGGCAATAAAGTAGGTAATCAAAAAGTAAAAGCTTCAATTGATTCCCTTGTTGCACAAGCTAAAACCCTCGAAAAAGCCCTAGGGGTTCTAGGACTGTCTAAAATTGAATTTGAAGGCTCAGATAGTTTAGATACCCCTGAAAAAGTGGGCAAAGGAAGCTAAATAATTAAGTCCGCTCTCATATTGAAAGACTACATTTTCCTCTGTTGGATAAGAGACGTTATCCAACAGAGGAAAAGACTAAGGCCATAGCTTTCAGAGTGCGGGCTAATACTAAAAATAATAAAGCAAGTACTTCCGTGAGTTAGGCATTGATTTTCAAACGACTCCTAACGTGGGTTTAGCTTATGGATTTTTTTATTATTTATCAATTGAAGGAATGATTTAAATGAAAATTTATTCTTATATCAGTATTTTTGCACTTCTCGCCTATAGCTTACCCCTGCTTGCTAATGATGAAAAGCCGACGCTTCCCCAATTTAGTGGTGTAATTGAAATAGAAGCAGGCTTCTCTGATGGTGAGAGTGATCTTAATCTCGCTACTTTCGAATTAGGGATTGACCATGTCCTTAGCGACAAGGTGGAAGGGCATGTTCTCTTCTTGTATGAAGGGGGCGAGAATAACGACAATATTGCCGTCGATGAAGCTACAATTACCCTACGCCCTAGCAAACAAACAGCGATTACCCTTGGGCGAATGGTCGTTCCTTTTGGGCAGTTTGACTCTAATCTGTTGTCTGATCCGCTCACGCTTGAACTGGGTGAAACAGGGGAAGACGTGATTCAAGTGAGTCAATCATTTGGACGCATTAGCAGTGCCTTTTATCTTTTCAATGATGATAAGGACGACTCCAAAAAGATTGATGATTTTGGTTTAAACCTAAGCTATGAAAGCGATGCCTTTTCAACAGGAGTAAGTTATATCTCTGATGTCAATGATCAATCCACAGCCAAGGATTCCGCTAAAGGCATCGCGGTACATGTAAAAGCTAGCCTTGCTCGTACGACGCTTATTGCCGAGCATGTTACTATTAAAGGTGTGAAAGGTAAAAAACCGAATGCCAGCCATTTGGAACTTGGAATTGATCTTGGTGCAGAGCGTACCCTTGCCTTTTCTGTGGATAAAACCAAAGACGCAGCACCTTTAGAATTACCTGAAAAATCCTTTGCCATTGCTTATAGTATGCCTGTTTATGATAAAATAGGCTTGGGTGCAGAGGTGATGAAAACAGAAGGTTATAATGGTAAAAAAGATACCCTAACGACCTTGAAATTATCGTATGAATTTTAAAACAGGCTGAAGAGCGGGTCGATAATAATGTCCCTAGTATAAATCACCCTCAAAACTATCTTGGTTTTCGGGTGCTTTGTGCCTTATCGGCTTTGACGTGTTTTTTTGGTTATTGATTGACATGGATTTTGGTTTTAAAACACAATGGAACAGAATAAATTATTTTATACCGTCTCATGCTTTGTTGTCTTATTGTTATTTGTGAACAACAGCAGTGCTGACACTGACACGCGCGCGGCTTACGCTTCTGATGATTTAATGACCTTTGCCGCAGGACGTAGTTTGTTTAAAAAACTATGGGTTGCCGCCCCCGCAACAACGAAAGCATCGGATGGCTTAGGGCCATTATATAATGCGCGCTCTTGCTTTCAATGTCATATCAATGCAGGGCGTGGACAAGTTCCTGATAAAAACCAACGTTCCGTTTCTCTTTTTATGCGTTTATCCATTCCCCCTCAAAACAAGCGTGATAAAGCAACCATAGAACAACATCAACAAACCGTTATTGCAGAACCTAGCTATGGTATACAACTGCAAACCTTTGCGATAACAGGGTTGGATAGTGAAGCGGAATTGAAGATTGAATACAATCAAGTCCTCGTTGAATTATCAGGGGGTGAAAGCGTCTGGTTACAGCAACCTAGCTATCGCTTGGATAAGCTTCGTTTTGGTCAACTGCACCCTGATACCCTAATGTCACCTCGGATGGCTCCGCCCTTGCTAGGCTTGGGTAAATTAGCCGTAATTAGTGAACGTGCTATTTTACAATACAGCGACCCTAATGATCGCAATCAAGACGGTATTTCAGGCAAACCCAATCGGGTCTGGAGTCGGGAATTTAAGCGCGTTATGTTAGGTCGTTTTGGTTATAAAGCAGGGGTTGCGACACTCGATGAACAGAATCAAAGTGCCTTTGTAGGTGATCTTGGTTTATCAACCCCTTTATTTCCCAATGCATGGGGGGATTGCACAAAAACCCAAACCGTCTGTCGAAACGCACCGCAGGGTGATGATGCCACACAACAGCATTTGGAAGCTCCCCAAAAGGTAACTGATGCGGTACTGTATTACGTGCGCCATTTAGTTGTACCGCGTGTGCGTCAATCGCCCAATAAAAAGACGCTGGAAGGACAGAAACACTTTATCCAAGCAGGTTGTACGGCTTGTCATCGTCCCAGCTATCGTATTAATCAGCAGACAATATCACCTTATAGTGATCTTTTATTACATGATATGGGCGAAGGTTTAGCGGATCATCGTCCCGAGGGCGCTGCCAATGGGAAAGAGTGGCGAACCGCTCCGCTTTGGGGGATTGGTTTAACTGAAAAAACCAATGGGCATCATTATTATTTACACGATGGACGAGCCAGAACGGTACAACAAGCTATTTTATGGCACGGTGGTGAAGCAAAACAAGCGCGAGATCGCTATATCCAACTGAATCAACAACAGCGTCAACAGTTACTTAATTTTTTGGGGAGTTTATAAATGAAACAGCTATTATTTACCGTATTGATGATCACCCTTAGCTCTGTGTTAATCGCAGCAGATTGGTCGTCATCGAACCTTGCAATGGTGGATCAATTCGCCATTCCTGCATATCAAGCCTTAGAAAAGAAGAGTGCCGCATTGCTTAAACAGAGCGATGCTTTCTGTCAGAACCCTGATGATCAAGCATTTGAGAGCCTACGTTCTCGCTTTCATCAGACAATGGATGCATGGCAAGTTGCACAAATTTTGCGATCAGGGCCTGCAATGGAATCACTGTTTTTTTATCGTTTAGAAATGTGGCCTGATCGTAGTAATGCGGCGGCAAAACATTTGCGTAAATTAATTAAAGAAGCTAACCCTGATCACCTTAAAGCGGAAAAATTTAGACAATCCAGTACCGCAATACAGGGTTTATCCGCAATGGAACGCATTCTGTATAGGAAGGAAAGCACATCTAGCGACTTCCAAACCAAAGGGCGTGCTAACTTTAAATGTCAGTTAGTTCAAGCCATTAGTCAAAATGTACACTTTATTGCGACTGAATTACTAAAACAATGGCAAACTGATTATCGCGCATTGATCGCTAAACCCAGTAAAGACAATAAGCAATTTGATACCGATAAAGCTGTCACCGCGCAGTTTTTAAACGATCTTAATACACAATTTCAGGTCATTTCAACTCAGAAGTTTAAACGGCCTTTGGATGGTGAACATTTCCGCTTAACCCGTGCAGAGTCATGGCGTAGTCAACGTTCATTAAGAAATATCTTACTGAACGTAGAAGCATTACATACCTTGTATCAAGCAGGTTTTGCATCCCATATTAAAGATAAAACGTTGCTAACAAAACAACAGGCATTGTTTGAACAGTCACTTAGCTTAGGACAATCGCTACAACATCCACTACAGGTTGCTCACGACAAACATCAGCCCGCATTGCAAGCATGGATGAAGGTCATTGGTGCATTACAAGCCAGCATTAATAGTGAGCTACCCACCGCGATTGATATTCCTTTAGGGTTTAATAGTTTGGATGGTGATTAATGATAGGATTATCACGTCGAGATTTTCTTAAATATAGCTTGAGTACAGGTCTGTGCTTCGGCTCTAGTTTGAGTCTTTCATCCACCAAAACAGCATCGAAAGCACACACCCTACTGTACAGCGCTGCGATGAATCGACGCGGTGAATACGTTGTGGTTGCTGTTTCAGATCAAGGTAAAATAATCTTCAAAACGCCTTTGCCTGCACGAGCGCATGCGATGATAATGCGCCCAAAGCAAAATGAAGTGATTGTCTTTGCTCGTCGTCCTGACTATTTTATTTTCGTGTTAAATGCACAAACAGGGCAAGTGATTCACCGCTTGAAGAGTGATGATAATCGTCCTTTATGTGGTCATGGTGTTTTTTCTAAGACGGGCGATAAGCTCTATGTCACCGCAAATGATATTGATCATCAACACAGCGTGATTCAAGTGCTGGATGCTAAAAATAACTATCAAAAAATTAAAGAATTCTCATCAGGTGGCATCGGCGCGCATGAAGTGAGGTTATTAAGTGATGGAAAAACCTTAGTGGTTGCTAATGGTGGCATTTTAACGCACCCCGAATCAGGACGCGCCAAGCTTAATTTAGAGACTATGACACCCGCATTAACTTACTTAGATAAAATGCAAGGACGTGTTATTGCTAATTATCAGCTTGAGAAACGCTATCACCAACTGAGTATTCGCCACTTAGCGGTGAATCAAGAGGATACCGTTTGTTTTGCAATGCAGTATCAAGGCGCACGCGATGATCAATTCCCATTGGTTGGGTTTCACCAAAAAGGACAAACCGAATTACAGTTAAGTCAACTCCCCTCATTAGTCTTATCTGCAATGAAAAACTATTGTGGCAGTGTTTGTGTGGATCAATCGGGGCATCGTTTTGCTATTTCTTCTCCACGAGGTAATTTAATCACCACATGGAGCGATCAAGGGACGTTTATCAACGCACAAACCCTTCAGGATGGTTGTGGTATTGCAACCAGCGCCACAACAAAAGCCTTTTATTTTAGTAGTGGTACAGGCGATATTCATCACTATTATGGCAAAGAAAATAAAAGGTTACCCTTGGGTCAGTTTAAACATTATCGTTGGGATAATCACTTGTTATCTCACACTAAAACTTAGGATATTTACCATGATTAACCCCACACGCTGGTTATTGCTGAGTGGTCTTTTGTTATTGAGCAATCTCTCCGTTAAAGCAAATGAACGAACAAAAGAAATGTTAGGACAGCAACTTTTTTTTGATGTTAACTTATCAAAAAACCGTACCCAATCTTGTGCAACCTGTCATGATCCCAATCATGGTTTTATTGATGCGCGTCAGCATGCCAAGCAAGGGGGGTCAATAGGTGATGATGATCAATCCATTGGTGATCGCAATGCACCCACCGCGAGTTATGCACGGTTTAGCCCTGATTTTAGATTAAATAAAGAAGGAAAGTATATTGGTGGACAATTTCATGACGGACGTGAAAAGGATTTAAAAGGACAAGCAGGGGGGCCGCCAATAAACCCCAGTGAAATGGGTCTGTCGGATAAAGCGGCAACCGTTGATCGCTTAATGGAAAACAAGGGATACATTACGCAATTTGAGCAACTGTACGGCAAGGCTATTTTTGCCAATAAAGATAAAGCCTACGCGGCTATGGCCGAAAGTATTGCCCGTTTCGAGAAAACCAATTTTTTCGCTCCGTTTGATTCTAAATATGACCGCCATCTTGATGGTAAATATCAATTAACCCCAGCAGAAGATTTAGGGATGACCTTATTCTTTTCACAACAATTTACTAATTGTAACCTCTGTCATCAGCTCAATAAAATCCCTGCAACGGATAAAGAAACCTTCAGTAATTACGAGTATCACAATATTGGTGTCCCTATCAATACCGCATTACGCAAAGTGAACGGTAAAGGCGCACAATTTATTGATCATGGTTTATTAGATAATCCAGCAGTAAGCGATAAAAAACAGGATGGAAAATTCAAAGTTCCCACGCTACGTAATATTGCCGTAACCGCCCCGTACATGCACAACGGTATTTTCAAAGATTTAAAAACAGTGGTGTTATTTTATGATAAATACAATAGCAAAAGTGCCAAGCGACGCATCAATCCAGAAACAGGAAAACCTTGGGCTGTCCCCGAAGTCGCTGAAAATATCGCCTTAAAAGAACTGCAAACAGGCCCTGCATTAGCCAATCAACGCATTAACGCCCTTGTAGCTTTCTTAAAAATCCTGACAGATAAACGTTATGAACATCTTTTAGAACAGTAGTACTGTAGTAAGCTGTGTTGACGTTCCAAACGTATCAGAAGTGCTAATTGATGCACTTCTGATACGCTACAACGCAATTAACCCCGTGTGCAACTTATTCAGAAGTAAATAA
>JAGLBW010000009.1 GCA_023146545.1 Cocleimonas sp. | reverse complement strand
AGTAATGAAGCGGTTAAACATGCTGTCGTCGCAGGTTTAGGTTTAGGTATTGTCTCGCTCCATACAATTAAAATGGAGTTAGAGTCAAAGAACTTGGTGATTTTGGATATTGAAAACTTACCCATTCGACGCTGTTGGCATATTGTAACCCGCAAAGGTAAACACCTTTCCCCTGCCGCAAAAGCATTCAGAGAACACATTATGCAATATGCCGAACACTATACCGATACCTACAGAAAAATAGCGGATTTTTAAACACTTTGATTAAAAGGTTTAAAATAGCGCCACTAATCCAGCAAAATAAAGGGATACTGATACTCATTATCCCGTTAACCCCACTGTTTAATATTTTTGAGAACTCAATATGTCTGAATTTGATGTAGCACAATATGTAATTAATGACGAACCTTTCTACTACGCTCAAGATGAAGAGGTAGCCGAATACGAAGCCGCTTACGCTGCACGCTTACCCGTTATGGTCAAAGGGCCAACAGGTTGCGGTAAATCACGCTTTATTGAACACATGGCTTGGAAGTTAGGTAAACCCTTAATCACCGTTGCGTGTAATGAGGATATGACCGCTTCTGATTTAGTCGGTCGCTATTTATTAGATGCCGATGGCACACGTTGGTTAGACGGTCCCTTAACCATTGCCGCTCGTATTGGTGCTATCTGCTACCTTGATGAAATCGTTGAAGCTCGCCAAGACACCACCGTTGTCATTCATCCCCTTACCGATCACCGTCGCACCTTGCCACTTGATAAAAAAGGTGAAACCATCTCAGCACATCCTGATTTTCAATTAGTGATTTCTTATAACCCCGGTTATCAGAGCTTAATGAAAGAGCTAAAACAGTCTACAAAACAGCGTTTTGTTGCTATGGACTTTGACTATGCACCTCAAAGTGTTGAAGAAGGTATTGTTGAGAAGGAAACAGGGATTGATGCTGATACGGCTAAAAAATTAGTGAAAATTGGACACGTTGCTAGAAACCTAAAAGGTCATGGTTTAGATGAAGGCATCTCAACCCGTTTATTAGTTTATGCTGCCAACTTAATCCAACAAGGTGTTTCTGCCCCAAGAGCTTGTCGTATGGCACTGGTACGCCCGATTACCGATGATGCCGATATTCGTCAAACCTTAGATCATGCTATTGATACCATTTTTGCTTGATATTCTTCATATAGCCTCCTAAGCAGCCCGTATAAAGCGTTGCGGAATACGGGAATAACTGTGATCTGGCATCGTTTTCCCGTATGACATACGGTCTACCGTTCGACAATATAAGTAACGACGATTATGACGACAACAACAGAACTTTCCCCAGAATTAGCCGTCCTTCGCGCACAATTAAAATGTAGTTTTACGCAAATTGATGATGTGTTTGAAGGGTGTATTGCTGATGCACAACAGCGTTTAACGCAACAAGGCGTTAAAGATTATTTAAAAGGTGCTTCACTCATTTGTATGATTGGTCGTGGTGTAGAACCTGTTTTACAATTTCTAGAAGTGATTCCTGAACTGGCAGAACGTGTCGGTGAGGATATTATTTTATTAATCTCGGATAGTGTTTGGGAAGTAACTCGCACACCAAACGGGGTTTCAATCCCGCCTTTTATGGCAACATTAGGTGAAGCAGGTCGGCGTTTAGGTAGTCTCGACATCCTCAAGGAATACCTCGCAGTATTATTTGACATGATGGAACGCACAACGGGTTCAATTCATGGGCATCACACCACAATGCCCAGCCCTGGTCTGCCGACCCTATTACAAAATATACCGTATTTACTCAGTCAAATATCACTCGACGGTTTACGCAATTGGATTGATTACGGTATACGCAATTACAATAACCATCCCGAACGTCAAATAGATTATTTTTCATTACAATCTGCAGACAGTAAGGCAATGTTATCTCGAGAACGTCATGGCACCTTATTTATTGATAATGAACGTAATCTCAACCTGTACCTACAAGCCTTATGGGAAGATAAAGATTATTTAGTCCCTTATTCCACAGGCTATGATGAGTTACGCAAACCCCTACCCTATTACGATAAACTCGGTATTCGTGTTCCTGATGTTTATGATGACAGCAAAAACGGTATCTCAGGCATTGATCGCTATCGTGCACTACTAGCACACATTGCCGCTCATCGTCGTTGGTCTACAAAAATTATCGCTGATAATTACAGCCCCTTTCAGCGCATTGCGGTGGAATGTTTAGAAGACTCCCGCATCGAATATTTAGCCTTGCTGGAATACCCAGGTTTACGCCGCTTGTGGCTATCCTTGCACCCTGTACCTGATGAAAATGAATGCAATGAAAAGGGAGTTTCTTGTATTCGTCATCGTTTAGCCATGATTTCTTATGCGATTTTAAACCCTGATCATGGTTATCAAAATGAGAATTTACTGGAATTTGTTCAACGTTTTCATGATTTAATGCTCACAGGTCAATCCTCTACCGCTGAAGTCGCTAAAATTGCTGTGTCCTATATTGCTCGTACCCGTCGTCAAGAAGATCAAGCGGCGAAAATTTACTTCAAAAATACCGAGGTTGATTACCGTGATGATAACCGTCACTTGTGGGTATTTATTGAAGAAGGCGATGAGGAAGAGCAATTTGATGCGCCCGAACGCACAGAAGAAGAGGAAGTTAACAGCTTACCCCCTCGTCATTATCCTGAATGGGATTATCACACCAAAAGCTATCGCCCTGATTGGGTGAGCTTATATGAAGGCTTGCATCCCTCAGGCAACCCCGCTGATATTGATAAGCTGTTAGCGAAACACAGTGCCTTGGCAAAACGTCTTAAACAGATGCTCGATTTACTAAAACCACAGAATTTTGTACGCGTACGTTATCAAGAAGAAGGTAGCGAACTCGATTTAGATGTCGCGATTCGTTCATTAATTGACTTTAAGAGCGGTGCAACCCCTGATCCGCGTATTAATATGAGTCATAAACACAATAGCCGCGATATATCCGTTACCTTACTCTTAGATTTATCCGCTTCACTGAATGAAATTCCTGATGGTTGTACTCAAACCATTTTAGAACTAAGTCAAGAAGCGGTTTCTTTATTAGCATGGGCAATTGATAAATTAGGTGATCCTCTCTCAATTGCAGGTTTCTTCTCTAATACCCGTCACGATGTACGTTATTTACACCTCAAAGGCTTTAGCGAAACATGGAATGAGGACGTTAAAGGACGTGTTGCGAAAATGGAAGCAGGTTTTTCTACCCGTATGGGGGCTGCTATTCGTCATGCAGGTCATTATTTAGGACGACAAACAGCGGATAAAAAGCTGTTATTAATTCTAACCGATGGCGAACCTGCGGATATTGATGTCAGTGATGAGAAATTATTAATCAAAGATGCTTATAAAGCTGTGCTTGAATTGGATCAAGACGGCATTTACACTCATTGCATTAGCTTAGATCCTAAAGCTGATGAGTATGTAAGTGATATCTTTGGCTCTAATTACACTGTCATTGATAATGTGCAAAGCCTTCCAGAGCGTTTGCCACAACTCTTTATGTCATTAACCAAATAAGCGAGATAAATTGTGAAAAACACAATCACTGCACAAGTTAATTTCTCCTTCAAAGGAGAAGAGTTTAACCCTTCAACAGTTATTGATATGGATGTTTTTGCTCCCCATAATAAGAACTTCTCTGGGCTTTACGCTAAGATTGCGCTCATCAATCAAGTCGATACCTACTCTTATGCTTATGAAGCAATGGAAGCATCCGCATTGATACTGCATAGCCCCACAGGTCATGCGGTTGATTTTCTTTCAGAGGGTCAGTTTGATCTAGTCGGTTACACCACATTTTTAGAAACAGGTGCAATACAATCAACATTAGAAACCATCGCCTCTGATTTTTTGGGGATTACTGAACTAAACCATAGTGATCATCACGCTATAAAAGCCGCACTAACTAAAGCCTACCAGCTAGGTTCTGCTAACGTTTAATAATAAATCCCCAGCGCTAGTTCATTAGCTTTGGGGGCTTTAACCACGTCTTTAACACTATCGTTCACACACTAAAAAGCCCGCTACTCTGTGATAGAGTAGCGGGCTTTTTTAATCAGAAAATAAAGTCTAATTACTTAGCTGCTGCTGGAGCGGCTACAGGAGCTACTGTAGCCGTCGCCGCTGCTTTTTCTTGAGCTTCGATACGCTGAAGCATTGCCATTGCTTGTTGAATTTGAGCTTGAAGTGCTGCTTTCATTTGTGCTGTTGTTGTTGGAGCAGCCATTGGCATACGCATTGGTGCTGCTGTTGGTGCAAAACCATTAGAGTTCATTGACTGAACGGCGCCGTTTGTAGCGTTAGCACCCGTTGCATTTGCTGCACCGTTACCTGCCGCATTTCCAGTACCTGCACCATTCGCTGCGCCACTTCCGTCAACTTTAGAATCACCAACCACTTGACCTTTGGTGTCCATATTCGTATTGCCTTTTCCTTTAAAGTTAATGCTGAAGTCAACTTCACCTGCTGCATCACCTTTACCTGTTCCCCAACCGTTTCCATTAGCAGCACCGTTGCCTTTTCCTGTTGCATCAGCTTTAGCTTCTGTTGAACCATTAGCCGTACCGTTAGCAGCACCGTTACCGTTATTGTTGCCATCGAACATGTTAGCAGAAGCAGTAGAAGAAAGAGCGATCAAAGCAGCAAAAGTAATTGTTTGTAATTTCATGATAATAACCTAGCAAAGTTAATTAAGAGTTTGTGTTTAAGTTCGTATATAAGCATATGATAATATACCTATGAAAATAGTCAATGTTTTTTTTACTATTATCCGTTTTTTTTTGACTTATGAATAATAAAAATTATTTTGGAACGACATTTTTATTGTCAGCTTGGCAATGAAGCTCTCTTAATTTAGCATATTTCATAAAAGACGCTAATGCAGCAGTATAAGCAATCGCCGTCCCCTCAAGACCATCTCGAAACCCTTGTTTAAGAATCAACAAACGAATAAAACTCGCCATTGCGTGTAGCAAGGGTGCTCCTGATCCACAGGTTTTTCCCTTTTCATACAGCTGCTCCGCGGCTAATGTTGAGTATCGATCCGCCTTTTGTATTAGCTCACTATAGCTTTGGTAAGAATAATGTTTAATGACTCCATTGAGTGCAATCACTTGAACCGTTGAATCCGTTTCCCAGCTTTCATGCACTTTAACAGCTTTTATTGCCCCTTGAGTTCGATCAACCAAGCGTACAACACGATCAGGCCACCAACTGCCATAACGTATCCATTTTCCCTGAAACCAATTTTCGCGAGGCAAACTATAAGCGACCGCTTGATGAGGCACATCAAAACAGGCTTGTATTTCAACAATAGCGGTCGATGATAATACCTCATCCGCATCCAAAAACAATACCCAGTCATATTTTGCTTGATTAATCGCAAATTGCTTCTGCCCTGAGAACCCTAGCCAATCTTGATGAATCAGTCTTACTTCTGCTTCTTGAACAAGTGTTAGGGTTTCATCGTCACTGCCTGAATCCACAACAAGAATATCTTGAGAAAGTTGTTTTGATTGTGCCAGACTTTCTTCTAAATATTGCGCAGCATTTAATGTGATATAGACAATGGATAAGGTGGGGATCAATGTTGCTTTACCTTCAAGGACTGTTTCGCGGTATAATCCCTTAATTTTTAACAATTAGCAACCATTAGACTTAAGGTGTGAGTCACATTTTATGATCAAGCCCTACGGCTTTCTTTAGCAGAATAAAAAACCAGCAAAAAAATGAAAAATAACCAACGATCAATACAGCCTAACTAAAATAATCAAAAATAGAAGATAAACGTGCTTGTAACTATCCAAAAAGAAAACAAATCAAAAGATCGCAACAATACCTTTTCACTGATTATCCCCACATGGAATAATCTACCTTATTTAACCTTATGCTTAGAAAGTATTACAAAACACTCTGATTTTCATCATCAAATTATTGTTTTGATCAATGAAGGTTCGGACGGCACACTGGAGTGGGTACAATCTCAAGAGTCTTTAGACTATGTCTACTCGCCTGAAAACAGGGGTATTTGTTTTGGGTTAAACAGCTGTCGTTCGTTGGTCAATACTGATTTTATTGTGTACATTAATGATGATATGTACTTGTTACCGCATTGGGACTTAGAACTTCACCAACAAATGCAATCCATCCCACATTTTAATTATATTCTCTCCAGTACCATGATCGAACCTTATGATACAAACAACCCTTGTGTCATTGTGAAAAATTATGGCGATAGCCTAAAAACATTTGAAGAGAAACGATTGTTAAGTGAATTTGCGGATTTAGAAAAAGCGGATTGGCAAGGCAGTACGTGGCCGCCTTTAATTATGCACCGTGATTTATGGGATTTAGTTGGTGGAATGAGTGTTGAATTCTCGCCTGGTATGTATTCTGATCCTGACTTGTCGATGAAACTCTGGCAAGCAGGGATACGTCACTTCAAAGGCGTTGGTCGTAGCAGAGTGTATCACTTTGGCTCTAAATCCACCGCTAGGGTCAAAAAAAACACAGGGCGAACTACCTTTTTATTGAAATGGGGCATCAGCTCTGGATATTTCACAAAGAAAATACTCTTAAGAGGTACTCGTTTTAAACAACCACTACCAGAACACCGTATTAACGGATTCACGCAGATCATCCATAGGATCAAACGTGCCTTTGCTAGCTTTTAGGCGTTATTGATCCATCACACCCTGATCAACCATCGACCAAATATGTTGAGGGGTAATCCCTGTTAGACAGTTCAAATGCGTTAAGGGACATTCACGTTTAAAGCAAGGACTGCATGCTAGGTGCAGGCAAGATATTTGAGCATAATCATTGAGTGGCGGGGTAAAGCTGGGGTCAGAAGAACCGTAAATCGCAATCACTGGTGTATTCACAGCGGCGGCAATATGCATTAATCCTGAATCATTACTGACCACTTGGTTAGCAGATGATAATAAGCTGATCACTTGCGCTAAGCTGGTTTCACCTGCTAATGAAACACAATGAGGGTGATCCACCTGCACTTTTATTTTATTGGCAATGATGCTGTCTTTTTCTGAGCCTAATAACCACACGGCCCAACCCGCTTCAATTGCCATTGTTGCCAACGCGGCATAGTGTGTTGCAGGCCAACATTTAGCCGCGCCATATTCTGCGCCAGGACACAGCGCAAGAACAGGCCAATTACCCTCACATTTAAAGTGTCGCAATACCTGTTGTTGGTCAATGCTTTGAAGATCTAATTCAGGTTGAGGATAATGCAACACCTTATTAATATTTGGCGCACTGGCTAAGGCAACGAACCGTTGCACTGTCATGCTTAAATTTTTTTTATCTAAAATATGCAGGGTATTAATTAAACCATAGCGCATTTCTCCCCGATAACCGATTCGTTGAGGAATATTAGCCCAAACGGGAATTAAAGCTGATTTAAACGAATTGGGTAAGATAAAAGCATAATGATAGCACGCCTTACGCAGTGATTTTCCTAACTGATAGCGGGTTGCTAAATCAAGTTCACCATGAGCCACAGGCATCACAATGGATTGATTCACTTCGGGCATCAATGCCAGCAAAGGTTCACTCCATGCCGGCGCTAAAACATCAATGATCAACTCTGGGGTATCTTGTTTTAATTGGATAAACAGGCTTTGTGCCATAATCATATCCCCCACCCATGAGGGACCAATAATAAGGCATTTTTTATTTTGATGGTTCATATTTTAGTTTAATCATGAAGTATTCATTAACAAAGAAAAACAGGCGCTAATCTTCCACTATTTAGGATTAATAATTTGAATTTGTTCATATTCAGGCTCTTCAATATATTCTGGCTTACCTTTCTGAGGAAAGTCCATAATGGTTTGATATAAGCCCTGAACTACCATTCCCATCGCCGCATAGTTGAGTTTTTCAGCGGTATCATTGGCGGTATTGTAATCTTTATTGCGATAAGATGCGGTATCATCAATCAATAACGCAGGAAAACCATGTTTCCAGTAGTTGACATGATCAGAGTCAGCAATCCGTGGGAAATTTTCTGGTGCATTGATAGATCGCACGGCTAAGTGACTTGCTTTCTTAAAACTGGTTTTAACTTGTCGAAGCACCATAAAATCATTTAAATGACTGGAGAGATGTATAAAATTCCCTGTCGTGGGATACACTAAAGACATAAAAGAAAACGGATAGTGCTGAGAATTGGAAGCATTTGAGAAATATCCCACACTGTCAACAGAAATCATAACTTTTACCGCTCTCTTTTGCTTTTTTAACCTTTCTGCATGTTTATAACTGCCCATATAAGACGTTCCCCACGCACTACCCACTGATAAAGCATAGGTAACCAACTCAACACGAACGGGAAGATCCTTCTCGACAATCGATAAAGCACGAGCGAGTTCAATTAAAACAGCAACGCCACTGGCATTATTATCCGCACCAGGAAAGGCGTTATGGGTATCGTAATGTGCGCCAATCACGACTGTTTCTGCATTTACAGGGCCTAGACTAAAAACAATATTACTAAAACGACCTGATACGCTACCAAAATATTGATGTTTTGGTTTTTTTTTGATGGGCTTCCCTGCTTCTAAGAATTGACGATAAATATAGTTTGCAACGGGGCGCATCCCTTCTAATTCAGGCACACGAGGGGCATAGGTTTGTGATAATTCAATCACATGTGACTCTAGTTTTAGCGGGTCTATTTCTGGCACAGCGCTACTGCTAAAAACAGAAAAAATGGGTTGAGTCACCGCAAACCAAACTATAAAACTCACTAAAACAAAAACAATAAGCCAATCAAACGTTTTATTAATGATATCTGAAAACATAAAGCGCCTAGTTATTTGAAGGAGAATGAAATAGAGGGGTATTGGGGAGCTAGAATGAATCATTCGGTTTATGAATTCTCACATAAAAAAAATGATTTGTACTCTTGAGGCTTCATTGTTGGTTTTTATATCCCGACAATAGGATAGCGCCCCAGAGGGAAGGTTGAATAAAACAGCAAATCTCAGAGACACTCGCTATAAATTAT
>JAGLBW010000089.1 GCA_023146545.1 Cocleimonas sp. | reverse complement strand
ACCAAGAATAGATCGGATTACGATGACGGTTTTCTTCTTCTTGTTTCCTTTTAAGGGCTTTCTTTTCCTCTTTCTTAAGAATTGCCAACCTTATGCGTCGTTCTCGCACCACTTTGGCTTGTCGTACTCTTGCCTTTCGTAACACCCTTAGTTGTTCCTTCCTCATTAGCACTTTTTGAACTTTAAGTCGTTTCAATCGCGCCACTTTTTCTTTCTTTAGCAATATTTTTTGTTTAGCAAGCTCCATTTTTCGTTTCTTAATCGTCATATCACGCTTTTTATTGGCATTATTGATTAGGGCGAGGGTACTGGATGATTTGATCTTTTCTTCTGAAAAACGAGGTTTAAAGCGCAGCTCCATTACTTCCAACCCAGGATTAAACTTTGGTTTATCTAAACGGGTATACCCCCCTAAACGATTACAACCTAACCACCAACAACGGTTATGTTTTTGAAAAAATAATAAGGCACGATACTTCGGGGCATCCGCTGCCGCTTGAGTAATATATTCTTTAATTCCCCAGCTACCAATCCAGTTATAAGCACGTGGAGCAGAGAAGGCAACAAATAATTTACCCCCGCTTTTCTTCCATGCATTCAGAAATTCGTAATACAATTTGGACATGCGATCATCTCTATTCGCCTGCATTAAAAAACGATTCGGCCCTTCATTCATACTGTGTGTTTTATACGCGACTAAATGTTGCCCGCCTTCATAAGCGATTAAATCTACCCCATAGCTTTTGGCTATTTTGGCTTGATTACGAATAATCTTTAGTGTGTTAGGAATAGAATATTTATTATGCGGTGAAAGTAATAACCTAAACACCTGATCCACACTGGTAATTTTAGCTTGATCAGATTGTGGTGCATGAAAATAAGGGGCAATCGCTAATGCATCGGTGTGCTTATAAGCATCTTCATAACCCAAGACCATATGCGTTAAGGTGACATTAGTGGACATGCCGCCCATGACCCGAACCAGTCTTTTATTACCACGAAACTCTTGTTCCCAAATTTTAAAGATTTCAACACTGCGTTTGGAGAAAAACTTATACCCTGCATTGGCTTTGTGTTCATCTAAGCCTAAGTGTTTTCCCATATTTTGAACATAATGCATTTGGCTGAATACCCCATTCCATGCTTCATTGGTATATTCAACATACGCTTTTAATGCAGGACGAAGGTGTTGCTTGACATAACGGGCGTACTCTCGCACAAAGTCATTATCAGCACGGTGTGGAATATTAAGCCAAGGATCAGCACTGACTAAATTAGCCAACTTGATCATAATTTCAAGTGGAACGCCACGTTTACCTTCTTTATTACCACCCCATGTGGCTTGATCTATTTTGGGTCGCTGAGACCACTTTTGTATATTATTGCGCGTAATCCCCGACATGTTCATAAAGCGCACCACACGAAATGACTTCATAAAGGCCAAATAATCAGGGTTAAAGACAATTGTTTTCGATTGTTTAGCGTAGGACATGTACGGGTTTTTACTACTGCAACGCTTCGGTTTACGAATATGTCGAAACGGATTGTTTTTACAAATACCACCAGGCATTAAAATCTGAATATCACGAATATAATTTTTTGGATTACTTTTAATAATACTTAACGTTGCTGTGATCTTTCCGCCTCGCCCTCTAAACCGAATAATATCTTTCCCAGGTTGGCGACGCACAATATGTGCATTCGCGGCATACTTTATTTTACCTTCTCCTTTATAAAGCACAGTGTATTCCCCAGAAGGAATACTTTGTTGAGGAAAAGCATTAATAAAGCGTGTCCCCGCTTCGCCACCATTGAGTCGTTTGGGCCAGCCCTTATAGTCATACTCGATCTTGCCTTTCGTAAGCCACGGTCGAGCATCCTCAAAAGGTAAAGAGAGCCGAAATAAATCGACAAAAGGAACACTGGCATTAATTTCCATTGCCTCATTCGTGTTCATACCGAGTGGTGATAAAATATTACTTTCGGAAGACTTTGCATGGACAGAAGAGAGCATGGAAAGGCACAAAAAAAGTCCTGTGATTAAACGTAATAACAGGGGTGAAAAAAAATTCAATGTCATTTGTGGATATATCCTTGCACTTGAATCAAAGGTGATCTCAAAGAGACCATTAGGGAGCGAGAATTCAATAATTTCCCGATGCCTTACAGAGAGCAGATGACTAAAAAAACGGTGACTAAAAGACTGATGAAGAACCTTACCCGCTATCAGTCGCTACACCTGAATGGCAACAAGATCGCATTATTCAGAAGGCGTTTCTTCATACCATAGAAAAGACAATGCATCACGATTTAGTTGATAAAGAAGGTTAAGATATTGTCCAATGAATAAACTACAAACGTCAATCAATTATTGATATTTTTTTTAATAATTTAGATTAATGACAACTACTTGCTGATAAAATAATCAAAATAATACGCTAACAATAAAATAGAGATAGGATGTTAGTTTTGACTATACTTCCTTCCCCTGCAATATGCCGATCTGAAATCTCAACGTGAAAATAATATCGCTTGGCGCTTACTGACTTCGTCCCACGAACCCCTGATTGCCAGTTTTTTATATCAATCCCGTTTTAGTGATTTTTCAAGTAATGACGTTACCCAAGCCGTAGAAGCTAAAGCTTGAACTCTTTGTCAGGACGGGGTGTTGTTGGGGTTAGGTTTAAAGAGGTAAAGGTTGTATTAGGTATGCCTCTGAATTTAAGAGGTTTTTTCTTAATTTCGGAATTCTGTCGAGATTTTTATCACACTGGGGGTGTCTGCTTTTTCTGTTAAAAACTGATTAGGGATAGTGTAACGGTAATCATAGTGATTCGATTCAACCCTATCAAACACCTTTTTTTCAATCACGCCCGCCATTGCGATATGAAAACGATCTATGCGGATACCAGTAATTTGAACTAAGCGTTTATCGGTTAAATGAGCATGGTCTTTGCCATAGCCGATGGTCTCTAAAATAAGCCCTAGAAACACTTTATGTTCGTTTTTAGTTAAATTAGCAGCGAGTGCATTTTCTACTAAATTTCGGTAGATGCTCATAACAAAACCTCCTCAAAAAAAGACAGGTCGATCATCATTTTTAGGGCTAAGCCCGCGCTATTTATTGGGCGCACGAATGTGCTAAACTTTATTGCAGTCATATGTCTCCTTAGAGTTTAAGATCGTTGTGATTAGGTGTAACGGTGTGTGTAGCACATCGTTGCTTCGTTCGATAAAATATTCCCTTCTGAGCTAAATTGCAAGCCTATTTTTTGATCTAAATAATAATTAAATCAAAAAACTGCTGAAGTATTAAGCTATAGCTAAGCGTTGATGATTTTTGGAGGCTTATCCATCGTGCCGATGGTTTAGAGATTAGACGTTTTAATCTTAAGTTTTACTCGTACCTAAATTTATTTCGGTACGCAATGTAGAGAATTTTATTCTTCGTGCTATATCTAGGGGGATAAATTGCCTTACCTGCATTATCGAGGTAATTTAGAATAACTGGGGTCAAAGTACCATTAACTTAACCTAGGCCATTCAATAACAATACAAGTACCCAAACCTTCCTTGCTTTCGATCGTTAACTTACCGTGATGTGCTTCGGTAATGAGGTTAACAAGGTACAGCCCCAGCCCGTATCCGCCTGTTTTTCTATCACGGGAGGGGTCTACACGGTAAAAAGGTTCGGTTAAATGATTGAGGTGTTGTTTGGGTATTCCGATTCCTTTATCTTCTACACGGAGTATCCAGCCTGCGTCTGTTCGTTGACTGCTAATACTCACCGCATCGTCGGGGTGTTTACGGTATTTAAGGGCATTGCCTAATAAATTTTTGATAACAAATTGAAACCGTGGAATATCAATCATGGCAACAAAATCTGTTGCTGAGTGGTGTTGAATCGTTTTATTAGGAAAGTGGTTGCTTATCACCATTGTAATCAGTGATTTAATTGAGATTTCACTCAAGTTTAATGCTTGATGACGGTGATTGAGTTGTTCTGCTTCTAATAAACCGCTGATCATCGCTTCCATTTCGTTTAAATCGCTGGACAACCCTTCTTTTAAGTTACTGTTATCCATTAAAGAAATAGCCACTTTCGCGCGGGTAATCGGGGAGCGTAGCTCGTGGCTAATGGCTAACAGCAGTTGACGTTTAGCTTCTAGCATATTGTCGATGTCATCAGCCATTGCATTAATGTCTCTGGATAAATCCCCTAGCTCATCGTGATGATTGAGACGAATACGATGATCTAATTCACCCGCACCAATGCGTTTAACGCTGGCTTGAATCTCTTTGATGGGATGTATCATATGGCGTAAAAAGAAATACAGCAGTACCAAAACCAATAAGATACCCAATAAGGTATGGAATAATATTTTCCATGGCGAATCTAAATCATTCGGTCGGTGGTTAATAAAAAGGGTGGTATAGGATGGATTGCTAATACGAACTACAAAATGGTGTTGGTACATTCCGATTTGAAAATTAGGATGACCATTATGGTGTTGGTTCAATAATAATTTTTTCTTTGGAAAAGTGCCGTTTGATGACCAATGCACATCTTTTCCTCGAATTATAATATTAAGATGCAGTGAATCACTCAGTTGCTGGGCTTTTACTAGATCAGGCGGAGTGCCAATATCTTGTTGAATATATTGATAATAATGGTATATATGGGGTTTTAATAACTTCCCAAATCGGTTGATAAAACCGCCCCCGTTGAATAAACGCAATACGATTATCATGGCAAGGCCTGTAAGGATAAACAGCAATACTAATTTAAAAGATAGACCACGGTTTTTGATGAGTTTCATTAGCGTGTAGGAGGAATAAAACGATAACCTCGCCCTCTTAACGTTTGTATACAATCCAGTGGTTTTAGTTTTTGACGTAGGCGACTGATAAGAATATCAATGGAACGTGAAAAGAGCTCAGCATCGATGCCACTGAGTTGATTCATAATCTCATCACGGCTAAAGACTTTATCCGAATTTTCAGCGAGTAATAACAGCAACTCAAATTCTTTGCTGGTTAAATTCAAGTTATTGCCGTTTAAAAGGGCTTGATGAAGTCGTTTATCAACGCTTAACTGACCCCATTGCAAACGTGCAGACTGACTGTCAGGTACGGTTTTTTTAAGACGTTTTAGAATATTATGAAGCCGCGCGACTAATTCGCGTGGCTCGAAGGGCTTGGCAAGATAATCATCTGCACCAATTTCCAAGCCGATAATACGATCCATCACATCACCGCGTGCTGTCAGCATTAAAATAGGAATTTCACTGTGCTTACGAATACGGCGACAGGTTTCAAAACCATCGATTTCAGGAAGCATAATATCCAGAATAACCAAAGCAATTGCGGGGTTATTCTGGAGTGTTTCAATGCCTTTGATGGGGTGTGTTTCGCTGATCAAGTGAAGATCGTAACGAGCGAAGTATTCACCTAATAGTGAAGCCAATCGCTCATCATCATCAATTAATAAAATGGTTTGCATTTATGCGCTTTTAATCTCCATGCTGTTTAAAATGACGACCAAAATGTCCACCTCGGTGCTGTTTAAAAGTCTTCGCCATCGTCTGAATTTCCGCGCGTTGTTTGTCATTTAGACTATTAGTAAAATTAGCAATCGCAGTAACTACCATAGGAGCAGCTTGACGTATCTTATTCATCCGCTCATCCATTGTTGCTAAGAGTTTAGCTTCATCCAATACAGGGGTTTGCAACAGTTTCATCACCTCTTCACGTGGACTACTTTTATGATGTAACTCTTTTTGTGCTTTGATGGTATCTTTCAGTACAATCAAGTTTTGTTTTTGAACAGGGGTGAGATCAAGTTTAGAACTAATACGGCTAATCATAAACGCGGTACGTTGTTCACCCATGCCGCCAAATTTACCACAATGACCGCCTGCTGATGCATAAGTCACCAATCCACCCAGTGTAATAATGCTCATTAATGCTCCAACCACAATTTTTTTTGTCTTTGTCATGTTATCCAACTCCTAAGTAAGGTATCAATACGATCAGTTGTTTTGCTGTCGATAGAAGTATATTAACAAGGAGTTATGTAACAATATTTTCACCAGTGTAACAAAATGTAACAATAGAACAAATCGTTAGCGTGAGGAATAATCTATTGCAGTGAATCATATCTTAATGGTTTATAAGACGCTTCAATACTTATCATTTATGGGGTGTAGAATATAGGGTACAATGAATAAGACAGACAAGGAGTCTAAAATGAAACGGAAAATCTCTCTTTTTTTAATGTTCACTCTTCTCTTTTTTTACTCAACAGCTTATGCGGAAAAAATACATTTAAATAAAAAGCAGCTGGTATCACAGTCAAAAATAAACAAGGGTGCGCTACAAAAATATAAGTTAAATAAACTAAATAAGTTTCGACGCGCTAAGAAACAAAAAAATCGTAATAGATTGAAACAACTAAGAAAAATTTCGAAGAGAAATCAATTTCCTAAAAAGGGAAAAGGTGGAACAATCTGTTTTTTTAATAAAGCAATAAATAAACAGGTGTGTTACACACCGCAATGTCGAACAAATGGATCGGGTAAACATACTTCTGGTGGTGCTTGTTAGGCTCTTATCTTGTTGTTCATATAAATAATTTCCTCTAGGAGTCTAAAACGTGTTGTGTGTCAGGCGTAGACACAAAAGCTTTTTAGCTCCTCTGGACGTTTAACCCTTTAGAAGGTTAATGGGTGGTTAGACCATTAATGCTTTTGGCTGAACCCAATAAGGAAAACCTTGAGGGAAAGAAAGTTCAAATAACCTGCGTAGCTCTTCAACCGATACAATAATATGAGTTTGTTTTTTAAAGTATGAAAACGCTAAGTTTAGTGTTAACAAAATTCGGGCATCATCAACTTTTTTAATATAAACAATGAATTCTTCCCAACTCATTGAATTAAAAGGATCTTGTTTGAACATGATAGCGGTTTGATACGGTTGACGTGTAGCAATAGTCACCTCACTAATATCCTCCTCATCACCTAACCATGTACTGGAACGATCCGTTAAACAAACATTGTAAAGCCACTCAAAATCAAGCACCATCTCACCCACGGATAACGTCAGTAGTATCCCTTGCAATGCCACCGTATCAATAAAATCATCATCAACCTTGATAATAAGCGGGTCAAGGGTTAATAAAAAAGGCTCCGTTAAATAGGCGGTCTCATTTCCCGCAATACGACCATTTAGACCTGCTCTAAAATCCACAACACCTGAAGCACGACACGTTGTGAAATCCTCACCATAACCTTGAATGTACTCCCGTCCTTTTATGTTCAGAATCAAACTCACGGCATCCACTGTTTTTAAGGTCGCTCGACCTGACTCCAACTCATTCACCGTACGGGGACTTAATCGGGTTTGTTGCGCTAACCAGTCCTGAGAACCTTGTCCATATTCCCCTCTTTTCATATCACTGAGTTCACGACTTTTACAAGCCAACCTTGCTCGTTTGAAAGCCTCACCGTGTACTGACATCATTTTAGAACTTCGCCACTTATTACGCATAGATAGACCTTTTAATCGTTAATCTGATATTAATCCACGAAACTCGCAAAACACTTTGCGAGTATATTGCAGAGTACGAGAGTGATTTATTTTATAAAGTAGCTTCAATGACTCAAGATGAACACTTCATTCGTTATTCGTCATTAAACTGATAAAACAAGGAATATTAAATCGAGTTTTAAAAAATGTGTTATCAGAAAAGTGTTACTGGTATCAATAGTAGTACCAGTGTAATTAAGATTAAAAAAGGTAAAAAACTATGAACGCTGAAAATAAAAGAATATTTCCACATTTTAATGTTCAGGTATTGATGTTATTAGCACTGATATTTTCATCATCAATAATAATTAATACGGCGAATGCAGCATCTTCTTTCTCCGCAGGGTACTCCAAAGGTTATCAGGTGGGGAAAAAGCATGGCTATAAAGATGGCTTTTCTAATGCCTATAAAAAATCGTACAACAGTGCTTATAAAAAAGCATTTAATAAAAATAAATCAAAATTGATAGCCGCTATATCGCCTCAGTTCATTAAAGGATATAAAAAAGGCTACCAAAAAGCTTATAAGTATCACTTTAAAAAGGGCAAGATAGCAGGAAAAAAATATGGCAAGCATGATGGAAAAGCAGATGGTGAAAATGACCAGAAAGCACTTCAAAAAATGAGTGATAAACTAAGAGAACAATGCCGCTCAGGAGGGTGTTAACACGCTAATGTAGGAGGTGCATCAGATGATGCACTTCATGCTTCCACTCATCCTACAGTACTGTCGGGTGGGTATCGATTGATAGGCTAGGTCATTGCAAGCGATTAGCACCATATGATAAGTGCAGATGCACAAGCTCTACCAAAGGAACAGCCGAAAGCGCCTCATTAAACGTTGCGTAACTAATACGGTAAGATGTACTAAGGTAGAAGGAAGAGATTAGGATACCCCTCTATTTTACAATGCTTTATGGGTAGCCTAATTCCTTTTCTATATTGTACAGGTCTCACCTTTAATACCTCTATTTTTCATTGAAGGCACACCGTCTAAAAGGTCATCCCATACGATACAGTCATTTACGGGGCAAGCCTTAACACACTCTAGTACATTATAGTGATTTACACACTCATCACATTTCTCAGGATATACATAATAAATCTCCTCCCCCCTTGGATCATCCTCCTCGTCTACAATTGCTTCTGTAGGACATTCGTCAATACAGGCTCCACAGTTAATACATACTTCA
>JAGLBW010000088.1 GCA_023146545.1 Cocleimonas sp. | reverse complement strand
CGTTTTAATGGTCGGATGAGTGAGATCGTGAAGCAAACTGTTTTTAATTCTGCTAACGAATGAGTCACGACAATGGCACGCTATTTAATACCTTACTATTTACCGCTGATTAAGATCATTAAATAGTGCTTAACCCACTTTTGAACGCCTTTTTTTCTTTCTCGTAATCTTTAAGCGTTTCCCCACATAAACCCGTGAACTTCGCATTCTGTTTAAACGCATAATCTTTCTGACCGTTGTTCCATAGCGTGTTGCAATTCTCGTTAAATTTTCTCCTGAACGAACACGGTAATGAACAATGCGTTTTTTTGATTTCTTATATTTTCTTGATTTCTTATAACGACGGCTCTTCTTTTGTCGCTTATAGGACGCGTACTTTTTATACGATTTTCTTTTCTTGCTTTTGCGCTTATAACGTTTTTTCTTATTGACACGAGCATAGCGCACTAACCTTGAAGGATGAACCGCTGGTGCATATAAAATAGCACGTTGTAAAGTACCTGCATGACGACGTGGTAATACAATACGTCGTGACAGTGATGGCATGGTAATGCCGTATTTATAACTGGGGTTTAAACGTGTCACAGTGGAAGGGTGGACACCCGCATCACGTGCAAGTTGTTTTAGATCAACTGCTTTACGAACATTAATTTGTACCAGTTGAGGTGTATTAATTGCATGGGGTAGATGAATGCCAAAAGAATAAGGCGAACGAATGACTTCCCGATAAGCTAATAATTTAGGAATATAGTATTTTGTTTCTGCAGGAAGGCTTAAACTCCAATAATCGGTGCGCAACCCTCTTGCTTTATTTTTCGCAACTTCACGGCGCACACGATTTTCACCACAGTTATAAGCCGCTAAGGCTAATAACCAATCCCCTCTGAATTCACGGTGTAGGAATTGCAAATAATCCATTGCCGCCCGAGTGGATTCCATTACATCCATGCGACCATCAAAACCACGGGTTTGTTTTAACCCATAACGTCTACCTGTCTCTGGGATAAACTGCCATAAACCAACCGCACCTGCATGGGATCTAGCTTTATTAACATAGGCGCTTTCAACCATCGGTAATAACACTAAATCAAGTGGCATTCTACGACGCTCTAATTCAGTTATTACATAATGCAAATAATCGGTTGAACGATTCAATGCTCTACTTAAACGTGCAGGGTGATTTTTGTATTGTCGGATCGCACGTTGTACCGCAGGACGATAGGTTTCGTTACGAAAACGAAAACCATTTCTAACCCGATGCCAAATACTATTACCTGCAAGCCCTGTCCGTCGTCCAAGATTACGGTATCCATAATTTCGCTGGCTATTGGCTTTATTAACCAGTTGACGACGGTGGTTTAAACGACGTTGCTGGTTTCTAACACGTTGTTGATTTTCTAAACGACGTTTATTTAATAACCGTTGATGACGTAGCTGTGCTGCATGAGATCTTGGTTGTACCTTTACGGTTCGTTGAACAGGGATATAACGTTGCGACTGAACAACGCGTGGGGTTGAAGAAAACCCTAAAATAGCAGTAGCATCACCACGACTAATCTTATTACTGGCATCATATTGTTGTGCTGCGGGTGCGCTGGAGCTAAGCCCAAACACCGCCGCCGCATATTCTAAATCGCGATCTGAAGCATTAGCAATAGATAATCCCATTAGCGACAGCGTCACTAACAAAGCAATAGCTATGGATTTCCTTAATGGCATTGATTCATCCCCATAAATTTAACTAATTAATCTTATTAATATCATCACACTTATAAGAATGCAATAAAAGCAACCTAATTGATCAAAATTTAATCAATAGCAAGAAACTAAAATAAGATAGTGAATGTTACGAAATGTTAAAGTATACCTATCCTCGCTTAAAAACCAATGTTTTAAGCCCTTTTTCTTGAGCATCAAGGTAGACAGAAGGTGGTTTAATCAAGCGCTCAAACGTATATTCAGGTGCAAACAAACTCATATTGTTAATGATAAAATCTGCCTGTAAATCAGGACTATTTAAGCACAGTAGCAAGCTACTTTTAACACACATAAAATCATTTAATCGACGCATGATTTTAGGGTAGTCTCGATCAACTTTCACACTGCCTTTTTGAAAGGTGGGTGGGTCGCACACTAAAATATCAAAAGATCCTCTTTTCTTTAAACGCCCAAATGATTTAAAAATATTCAATTTTTCAAAACGTACTTTTGTTAAATCCTGCTGATTCAAGTGATGATTTTCTCGACCAACGCTCAAAGCGGCACTGCTCATATCCACATTAACTACCTGTTTTGCACCACCTTGTAGCGCGGCAACTGAAAAGCCACAAGTATAGGCAAATAAGTTTAAAATACGTTTATCTTGGCTGTGTTGTGCTAACCATTTTCGTCCTTGAAACATATCAAGAAATAAACCTGTATTCCTTGCCTTTCCTAAACTGATTTTAAATCTATTTTCACCTTCTAAAACAATCACTGTTTCAATTTTATCACCTAAAATAACACCAATAGGCCCTAACGCTTGATAACGGTGCTGTAATTGCACACTGCTACACGGGGGCAGTGCTTTCAATAAATAATGTGCTAATGCCAAAATATGCTCATCTGATTCTGGCTTATACAGGGTGATTAACACAACGGGGGAAAACCAATCGATACAAAGGTGTTCTAATCCCTCAAAAGCATGTCCTCTCCCATGAAATAAACGTTGAGCTTGGGCTAATTTTTTACTGCCTTGAGGAATATAAATCCATTTAAAAACACTCAATAATTTGGACACAATATGCCTTTGAAATTATTTTGGTAACACGATGACAGTACCAATTTTAGACTGCCAGTTTAGCGGCTATAGAATCAACTATTTAGCACAATCTATGAACTCAATACGGATAAGAGGTATAAAGTAGAGGGTTCACTGTGCTTTCCATTATTCAGCGCCCTAACAAAGGGGCGTAATACTACAAATAATTGAGATAAATCAATATTTTTGACTTAACTTACTCAGGGGAGCGTTGGCTATCAGTAACAGGCGGGCTTAAAAAGGTTTCCGCCCAATCTGCATCAACGATTTCACCTACTTTATTCAACAAGGGCAAATCGCTATCATTCCAACCTTTCACCCCTGTTTGCAATGAAGTCACTTGCTTATACCCCATTAACTGTAGCGTAAAGGCAGCCAACGCACTACGATTACCTGAACGACAGATAACCACTACATTACGCTCACGCGCGTTGACTAGGTTGGGAATCGTATCCGAGTAATCCCAGTCACAAGCCGCTTCTAAAATACCCCGAGGGACATGTAATGACCCCTTGATATAGGCGCTATCAAATTCATCAATTTCACGAATATCAACCAATAATAGGGTGGGATCTTCCTCCATTAACACCTCAAGATCCCAAGGAAACAGCTCCTCAATATCAGGAAGAATATCAGAAATAAGCTGCTTGAATGTTTTTGACATAAAAAATTAACCCCTTAATTTATTATCGTCTTGTATAGACAAATTTTGTTTTCTTTACCCCGTACTCAACCGCCATAACCGCCGCTGTAATACGTGAGCTAATGTTTAATTTACGCAAAATAGCCTTAACGTGTAGTTTTACCGTCCCGTCAGAAATCCCTAAATTACGCGCAATAACTTTATTACTTTGCCCTTCAGCTAATAATGTTAAAATTTCATATTCACGAGGAGTTAAAGAAGAAAAAGGGTTTATTTTTTCTTCTTTCGGTTTACTTTTTCCTTGTACTGCTTGTGCTAATACGGCAGCTAAGTCGGGGGCAACCACCGTTTTTCCAGAGATAATATCACCGAGTGCAACGACTAAATCATCAGGCTCCATATCTTTTAGCAAATAGCCTTGTGCACCATTTTTTAGCGCACCAACTAAATCCTCTTCAACGCTACTGGTGGTTAACATTGCAACGGGTAATTTAGGGTGATTTTTCTTTAACAAGCGTAATACACTAATACCATCCATTTTAGGCATTCGCATATCCAAAAGCACTGCATCTAATGCAAATGCATTGGCTTTTTTTAAACCTTCTTCACCGTCACCAACGGAGGCAACCACATTAATGCCACGTCGTGTCAGTAAATCTTTTAACCCTGCTCTAAAGAGTGTGTGGTCATCAATGAGCAATATTCTCTCATTCATAAAATATTATCCTGCGTAGTTATCACCTTATCATCCTTGAAAACACGGTTTATCGGCGAATTCAACCGTGTATTGTACTCAGGGGCTTTAAAACTCAATTGTACCAACGTTCCGCCCTCTTCCTCATCCGATTCAATCTGGATATCCCCCTTAATACGCTCGGTTCGTTCTCGCATAATGGATAAACCAATATGCTCCCCAGCCGCTTCATCAGGCTTTGAGCGGTTACTGTTGATACCAATGCCATCATCTTCAACAAGGACACTGCAATTGCCATCTTCTGAACTGTACATTAGGATTCTTACTGTTTCTGCTTTGCTGTGTTTGCGGATATTTGCCAAGGATTCTTGAACAATACGGATGACTTCAATTTCGGTGTCACGGGGTAAGGCTTCCAATTCCCAGTTTTGATAAAAGAACACATCCAATTTTGTTTCTCGGCGAAAGCGTTCCACAATCCGTTCAACGGATCGAATCACCCCTTTGCCATCCACAGGCGCTCTAAAATGAGTGATTAAACTGCGCAATTCTAAATAAGCCGCATCGATGCCATTTTCTAAGCCTTCCAGCTCTTGCCAAAT
>JAGLBW010000087.1 GCA_023146545.1 Cocleimonas sp. | reverse complement strand
GCTCCCGTATAAAAAATATTTCGAGAAGACTCTTCGCCTTCATATTGAACAGGGTAGAACATTAAGCCATTCAGCTCTTCTAATACAGGTAGCACTGACTTACGTGAGATAGATGTCCATGTTCCAAAAATACTCACAACTTTATCTTTTTCAATGAGTTGGCGTGCTTGTTTTGCAAATAGAGGCCAATCGGACGAAGGGTCAACAACAATAGCCTCTATTTGTTTACCTAATACCCCTCCTTTTTTATTTTGCGCTTTAATGAGCATTAACAGAGTATCTTTTAAGGTAATTTCACTGATTGCCATCGTTCCTGATAGAGAGTGTAAGATACCCACTTTAACCGTGTCATCTTTAGCAACGGTAGACTGAGGTGTCAGTAATAATAATGCCAAAATCAAGTTCAGTTGATATACTTTTATTATTTTGCTTTTTATTGTGTTTTTCTTTTCCCTTGTCTTAAACAAACCTTTTTCAACCCTGTTGTAGCGATAGGGTGGCGTATCAGAAAAAAAAGAGTGAGCTAAAAATAGAGAATACGAGAAAAGACTTCGCAACCCGAAGTCTTTTATTTTTTTTATTTGTTTAGACATAGTAGTTTTTTTATTTGTTTTATGACAAGGATAAAGCCACCTAGAAATAGGCTAAAGAAGAAAGGCATTAACACATTATATAGCGAGAGGAAAGCAATAGTATGGTTTATGATTTGAGTATGAGTTAAAAGCATCTTATTCTTGCTTATGCCTAGAAACTTGCCCTATCAGCCTAAGGAGGAGAATATAACCAATCTATACACTGAGGTATGTACCTCAATCTGGTTATATTTTAAACAAAAAATGGATTTAAGAGATAGATTAAAGAAATCACTAGCATAAAAAATTAATGAGGTAATTCAAAAAAATAAAGAGAATTAGCATGACTTTCTTTAATCGAAATAACGCGAACAGTACATTCTTCAAAGCGCTTGATAAGCGTTCCTATTCGCTTTTTTATTTCCTTAATAAAGGTCTGATCGGTAATAATATTTTCAATAGATAAGCTCGTTTGCCATTCACCTAAATTAATATCCTGTACCTGTTCACCTGCTAAAGTCTCTAATTTTCCTGCTATTTTCATGACAAATTGTGCTTCTGATGTCATAATTTGATGCGGCTTATGAATAAGACTGCAGTGGGGCTTCTCTGTTTTTTTATGGGTATTTTGTTTTTGTTTCTTTATCCAGAATAACCATTCCAATGCAGGCAAGTGAAACAAGGTCTTTTCACCACGCTGACCAATGTTAATACAAAGGCGCTTAATGACAATATTGCCTTTGACTTCTAATGCGGTACGTTTTTTATGTAACCTCAAAAAAAGATATTCTAAGAAGTTTTGATCATTAATTAAATTTTCTAAATCCGCCTTTAATGAAATATCTTTCCAACTACAAATAAACACGCAGTCATTAATGCTACCAATATCATCCTCTAAATAGCCGTGTACTCGAAAGGCAAGGGGGGCTTGCAATGCTTGAATGCGCATCCGTTTTTCATGCAGTAAACGTGCTTCTTTTTCCTTTTTTTCTTGCTCATAGGCAAACATTAAATCTTTTGCCATTAGCTGTGCATCATAGGAAATCACCCACGCTATATTTTGGTGATAATCAATTGGAAGTACGGTAACAATATGCCCTGTTTTGGAATCTTGAATCGCTACAAAACACATTTTATTCATTAAGCTATAAAACACTTTATGATAACGATTGGATTTTGTTTCACCCCCCGTTGTCACTACAATATCATTGTCCAAAATCTCACGTAAGGTTTCTTCAGACATTAGCAAACGTTGTTCAATTTGTTCACGTGCATGTAATGTTAAAACGGCTTTTTTCATGGGGGATAGATGCAGTCAAATGTGAGCGCTTTATTATAATTATTCGTAGCATAAAAAAATGATCTTCCAGCATACTGAGTTTTCGCACAAAGTGAAGGAAAACAATATAAATAAGACCATTTATCGTATTACAATAACTTCATATTTTATTTTTATTGACAAAAACAACAACTCACAAAAAAACTAATAATTTAGTACCTATTATTTATCTACAAAATTATAGATTTACCCCTAAAGCTGTAATAAATAGCTTTTGACTTGCCCTGCTTGGGTTGCTTTGATGCACTTTAATCCCCACCGATTGGGATTAAGAATATCTTCAGCCTCTTGCTCTAAATAAATCAAGCCTTCGGGCATGAGTAACTGGTGTTGGATAATAAGATCCAATATTTTGGGCAGAATAGCCTGTCGAAAAGGGGGATCAAGAAAAATAATATCAAACGCTTGGGTTTGACTTGAGAGATAGCTTTCAGCATCCCTATTTTCAACACTATCAGATGCATTAAGGCATTCTAAATTAAGGACTAATTGCTGTGCAGCCGCTTTGTTTTTTTCGACAAAGACAAGTTCCGATGCACCACGAGATAACGCTTCCAAACCCAGTGCGCCACTGCCTGCAAATAAATCCAAACAGCGCGCCTGTGCAATATCAGCTTGTAACCAGTTAAACAGCGTTTCACGCACTCGATCAGGCGTAGGACGCAGATTTGGCACGCTAATAAACGGAAGTCTCCGACTACGCCAACGACCACCAATAATACGCAAGGTATTACGGGTGACTTTTGCCGATGTTTTAGGGTGTCGCTTTATTCGGCGGCTTCTTTTCTGTACTTTTTTCACTCGCGATTTGAGCCTCTTTTTTACCAACAATCACGGTAAGGAATTTATCAGGATGCAACCGACGTTGATAAGCATCCGTGACCTGTTCTTTAATGATATTATTAATGGTATCGGTAAAGGTGTCTAAGTAATTAAGCGGTAAACCATAAAAACCAATCATTGCAATATAACCAATAATATCATCATTGCTAGCAGTACGAAGCGGGAATCCCCCTGTGATATTGGTTTTAGAGGCTTTTAATTGCTTCTCAGTTGCGCCTGTTTTGAGAAAATCATTTACCACATCCCCTGCGACTCTAATTGCTTCATCTACTTGTGAGTTTTTAGTTTGCAAACCGATAAGAAACGGCCCTGCTTCACGCATGGAAATAAAATAACTGTACACGCTATAAGACAGCCCCCGTTTAACGCGTACTTCTTTCATCAAACGAGAGGTAAAACCGCTTCCTCCTAAGCCGTGATTACCAAGGTAAAGCGGGAAATAATCCTTATCGCCTCGTTTTGTACCCGCTTGACCGATCATAATATGTGATTGAGAGGAAGGAAATTCAATACGGATAACTTTTGATTTTTCCAACGGTTTAACCGCAGGAATAGCTTTGGCTTTTTTACCTGCGACTAAGTTAACTGAAATTTGTTGAGCTAATGCTTCAGCTTGCGCGCGATTAACCGATCCCACAATTGCTAGCTGTCCATTTTTTGCGACAAAATAACGGGAATAATAGGCTTTTAAGTCCTGTGCTTGTAGTGCTTTAATACTAACTTCTGTACCATTTTGCGGTGAGGCATACGGGTGGTCAGTGTAAAGGTGTTTATAAAATGCTTTACTCGCCAGTGCTGCAGGACTTTGTTTTTCAGCTTCCAATCCCACTAATGCTTGCTTACTCAACCGCGCAAAATCTTTTTCTGGAAATGAGGCGTTTTTAATCACATCTAACCAAACTTCAAGGGCTTTTGTTTGCTCTTCGGGTAAAGTTAATGTGCGCAGTGAAATCCACGCCATATCCCGTGCTGAACCTGCTGAAAAATTAGCACCAACAGATTCAAAGGCTTCAGCAATTTGATCTGCATTGCGCGTGCGAGTCCCTTTATTTAATGACGCAACCGTCATACCGGCAATACCTGCTTGTTGCTCATCCCGTGCGCTACCCGCATCAAAGGTGAGGCGTAAATCCATCATCGGCAATTCAGGAACGTGTACGTAATAAACAGCTAAACCCTTTTTTGTCACCCAATGCTCGATTTTAGGTGCGGCAAGACTCAGTTGGCTAATAAATAGCGTCATCAACAGCACGCTAATGGACAGTGGACGTTTAATTATTGTTATCATTTGGTTTCCCCTTTGATCTCGTTCTTGGGTTCGGCTGATTTCTTATTTACAGGTGCGGTATCCGTATCTTTCGTTACTTCCTGAGATTTTTCTATCGTGGCTTGGGTTTCGGTCGTTGTTGTTGGTTTTTGCTCCGTTTCCATTGTTATTTTAGGTTCCTTTTTTATTACTTTCTTCTTGTCTTTGTTCTCTTTATTAAGTGTTTGAGGGATAAGTTCTGCAACGGTTAAGTGATCATTAATCAAATACTTATTCGCAACGCTTTGAATTTGTTCAGCCGTTACGGCTAATATTTGTGGCACATAATCATCCATTAACTGATAACCAATCCCTGTTGATTCTAATGAACCCAATAAGGTGGCAATATGCTCGATAGAATCACGCTCATAAACTTCGGAAGCAATCACTTGTGCTTTCACCCGTTTTAACTCATCAGCAGTGACCTTTTGATCTTTAAGTGCTTTAATTTCTTGTAATAAGGCTGCTTTAAGTTGCATTACCGTGATACCTTTTGCAGGTGTCCCCGTTAAAACAAACAAATTAGACAAGCGTCCATAACCGTAATAACCCGCACCCGCACCCACAGCAATTTCTTGCCCACGAATAATATGTTTTGCCAAGCGCGCACTACTGCCACCATCAAGAATCGTAGCCAAAACTTCCAAAGCATAAGGTTCCCATTTTTCAACTTTTTGCTGACCTTTTACAGGTTTAATCGCATCAATCATGCTGGGTGTTTTAAAGCCCATATATAAGCTGGGCACTTTAGCAGGTCGCTTGACTTGCAAATAACGCTCCCCAAATTGCTCAACTTCAGTACGCCGTTTGACGACGGGTAGTTTACGGCTAGGAATCTGAGCGAAATACTTTTCACTCAATGCTTTAATATGTTCAGGATCAACATCACCTACCACCACTAAGGTCGCATTATTGGGGGCATACCACTTTTTATACCAATCCTTTAAATCATCCAAGGTCATCGTATCGAGATCGACCATCCAACCAATCACAGGCGCACGGTAAGGACTGTTCATAAACGCTACCGCATTGAATTGCTCACGCAGTGCTGAGGTTGGGCGATCATCCGTACGCATACGGCGTTCTTCTTTTACCACCTCGATCTCTTTTTTGAATTCTTTGGGATCAAGTATTAAATTTCTCATGCGATCCGCTTCCAATTCAAAAGCAACTTCAATACGATCTTTAGCTAACACCTCATAGTAAGCCGTGTAATCTTGAGAGGTAAAGGCATTATTGCGCGCACCATTTTCAGACAAAATCACTTCAAATTGTCCTGATGCTTTAGTGGTTGTGCCTTTAAACATTAAATGTTCTAAAGCATGTGAAAGCCCTGTAATTCCTTCGTGTTCATAGCTGGTTCCAACACGATACCACAGCTGTAATACAGCGATAGGCGCGCGTTTATCTTGCTTTACCAAAACCTTCAATCCATTGTCGAGTTGATATTCATGGACTGAAATTGGGGCTTTCGTTTTTGGTGTTTTTTCTTTTTCAGCAAAAGCTATCCAAGGAAAAAAAAGAACGGCTATAAGCAGTAAGCTGCGTGATATTATTCTGTTCATTGCATTAGTCTGTTTTAGAATCGAATTTTTATTGTTAAGGAATGAAGATTTGACAAGCACCTAAACGATAACGCAGGATGCTTGTTTCTGATGGTTCTCGCTCAAGAAGGCATCACCAAATGAGATAATAACTGAGTACAAATCATTCGGAACAAAAGCACACATTAGCGTTGGGAAATCATTTAATTTTCATTCCTAAAGAAAATATTAAAGAGAAGTACCTGAATCTAATTTATTTTTAGGACATAGCACTTCTCTAAAAGTAGCTGAGTATAAACGATGTTTCGTATATTTAAGAAAAAAACCGAAAATAATCAAACCGAAAAGCAACAACCTATTGATCCTATCGAGGAATCCAGTAAAACAGGAACGCTAGAACCTAAACAAGATGTGCCCGAAGTTAAACAGAAAAAAGGGCTATTTTCCCGATTAAAGAAAGGTTTATCCCGTACGGGTAGCTCTTTAACCGAAGGTATGGGCGTACTGGTTTTAGGTAAAAAACAAATTGATGACGAAGTATTAGAAGAACTAGAAACTCGTTTATTAATGGCTGATGTGGGGATGGATGCCACCTTAAAAATTATTGATCAACTCACCGAACAACTAAAACGCAAAGAGTTAAAAGACTTTGATGCCTTAAAACAAGCCATGCACCTGATGATGGTTGATATTTTAACCAATGTTGCCGAGCCACTCACGATTCAGGACAAGCATCAACCGACTGTTATTTTAATGGTCGGTATTAATGGTGCGGGTAAAACAACCACTATTGGAAAATTAGCCAAAAAATTTCAAAGTGAAGGAAAGTCAGTCATGTTAGCTGCAGGAGACACCTTCCGAGCGGCGGCAGTAGAGCAATTAAAAGTATGGGGCGAACGTAATAATATTCCTGTCATCGCACAAGGCACAGGTTCTGATAGTGCCTCAGTTATTTATGATGCAATGGAATCTGCTAAAGCACGCGGCATTGATATTTTACTTGCCGATACGGCGGGGCGCTTACACACCCAAGACAACCTGATGGAAGAGCTAAAAAAAGTAAAGCGGGTAATGCAAAAAATAGATGCCGATGCGCCTCATGAAGTGATGTTAGTCATTGATGCCAGTATTGGACAAAACGCATTAGCTCAAGCCAAAGAATTTGATGCCTTAATTGGTGTCACAGGGATTACCGTCACTAAACTAGACGGCACAGCTAAGGGTGGTATTTTATTTGCTATTGCGGAACAAGCGAAAATTCCTGTACGCTTTGTCGGTGTCGGTGAAGGCATTGATGATCTACAACCGTTTGATGCCGATAAATTTGTCAGCGCTTTGCTTAATAAATAAAATAATAAAAAGAGAAACATCATGAAGATACAAAAAATAGTCGCAATCCTAATGATTATTATGCTAATGGGTTGCACTACCACAACAAAGACAACAACACGATCCTCCATTGAAAGCATGGCAGGCAATGCTTACTCTGAAAACAGTGATCAGGAAACATCTAAAGACGAAGACGCAGGTGCAATCGCGGCTGTTTTATTAGTGGGAGCATTACAAGTGATTATAACAATGGCAACCGCAAACTTTATAAAGCGATCTATTGATTAAATAAACTGACCTCTAAAGGAGATCAGTACAGGGTTCTTTCATTAGACATATACCCTCTTCTCAAAAGCACACACACACCCTCATTTTATTGTTTGGAACTTCTCCCGTTGTTTGTAGGTCTGATTAAAAGCGAGGGTGCTTCATTTTAGGTTTTGTTGGCATGCGCTAACTGAATCCTACACATCAACACACCTGACTTTTCTTGCACTTTAATCGATCTCATCGGTTCATATCTAAAGGCTATTACAAAAAATAAACGAAAATTACAAGAATACTTGAAAGTAAAATTCTATTGGGTAATAACAGGTTTTGGGGGACTGTTGTATTAAGCTCTCAGCCCTATAACACGGTGTTATAGGGCTGAGAGGGGCTTATCCGTAACGTTATAAACATTAAACATTGTATATCCCCCTTTAATAACAAGCCTATTCATCAGAGTAGCTCTTCTCCTTGATATTGCTATTAACAAAGGAAAAGGTGCTTGGAAATAAACCCTACTAGGATAAATAATGCAATTTTTTTTAGATTTCATACTCCCACTTTTAAAAAGTCATTTTTTCATTGGCATCGCCATTATCACCATCTCCTTTGTTGTAATAAAGGGCATTCTTTATTACTTAGAAGAACGCACTCCAGTCTCAAAAACATCAGATAGAAGTTATTATCAACACGTATCCCTACTTATTGAAGCTGAAATGGATGAAAAATTTCATGAAGTAAAAAGTATGAAAAAAGACATACAAAAAATAGAAGAAGAGATAGTAACCTCAAAATATTCCAAAGAATGGATTAGCGCTTTTAAAGAAGAAACCTCAAAATTAAAAACAAACCTTGCAACACTAAGTGATACTGAAAAAAATGAAATTATTAATAAACTTAAACAACGAATAGAGCAGGATGAAAGTGAAACATTTATTCAGGAAATAAGAAATAAGTTGAATAAAGAGGATAAACAAATAAAGATAAAACAAGAAATAGAGCGTATTACAGAAAAAATAATACATCGTTTACACAATTCGCTAAGTCTATCTATTAGTAGAAGTAATTTGAACCTTGCTCTCGGCATTTTTATTACCTCTATTGGATTTATTTACTTGTTTATTTTGATATTTTCAGGACAACAAAACTTAAATACACCATTAGATTTTTTAAAGTATTATTTGCCCAAACTTTCATTAATTATCTTTATTGAGATATTCGCCTATTTTTTTCTTAAACTCTATAAGGAAACCTTAATAGAAATTAAATACATACAGAATGAAATTACAAATATTGAATCAAAGCGCTTAGCAACTGAAATAGCCATATATTCTAATGATGAAAGAAACCTACAAAAAATAATCAGTACGTTATCAGAAACAGAGAGAAATCATATTCTAGAAAAAGATCAAACAACCGTAAACATAGAGAAAGCAAAGATAGACAGTGAATCGACATCGAGTCTTTTTAATGCTTTCTCCGCAATAATTAACAAAAAATCATAACAAGGTGAACCACTTCTACCGACAGGGGAGCTTCTAGTAGAACGTTGCTCATGATAAAACGTAGACCGGTCACCCTATAACTTACAAGGGATAATTACATGCTCTATTAGTTGAAATACTTACCCCTAAAATTCAATTAAAGTTATTGAATAACCAAACTATTTACAGCACCAGCGAAACCGTTTAACAGCCCGTTGCAATAGGCTTAACATGCTATTTTTAGACACCGAATAGTATAAACTAATCAATAGTATTTTGGAGGAATATTAAGTTTAGAGGGGAAATCAATAGTTTATAAAAACTGTATAAAAATATAGCATTTAAAACTTGTTTTTGTATAAATTTTATGCTTTTCTTAAAGAGCTAATTGCTTAAACTTATCGCTATTTATAATTTATTTTATCTTCAACCTTCAGGATTTTCCCTATGAAAAAAGGATATTTCAAAACTATTATTGTATTCAGAGTATTTATAATCAGTCTGGCTGTATTTCCTCAGCTATCTTTTTCAAAGGATGAGCCAACTAAGAGTCCTGAGGGTACTTTAGCCACTACTGATGATCAGCTCAAAGTAAGAATTACTGAAGATATGCCTTACTTAGATGTTGCTCATGAAGGAAAAATTATCCGAATTAAACGAATTCAGAACCCAGCTAATATACTAAAGGACAGCTATAGCCTGACATCCCGCCAATGCCCTCCTTTTTGTGTTCGTCCCATTAAAATAGCAGAGGGTGTAAAAACGGTAGGAGAAATTGAAGTATTACATTTTTTAAAAGAAGAGGTACGATCTGGAAACGGGCTTTTAATTGATGCACGACTAACCGAGTGGAACAAAAAAGGGACTATTCCTGGTTCGATCAGCATTCCTTTTACCTTATTTTCCAATGGTGCTGAAAGTCTAGTTACATTACGTTTATTAAAACTATTAGGCGTAACAGAAGATGAAGATGAGGAGCTTATTTTTGATAAGGCGATGACTTTAGTTTTATTCTGCAATGGATTATGGTGTGGTCAATCACCTAAAGCGATTAGCTACTTATTAGGATTAGGTTATCCTGCAGAAAAACTTCATTGGTATCGAGGTGGAATGCAGGCGTGGTTATACCTTGGGTTAACCATAATAAAGCCCTCCAAAAACGATCAATAGTATATTATTAAAAAGGAAAAGGTTTTAATATGAAGCGACCTAAGTTTACATTATTATTTATATCGACTTTCTTTATTTTAATAGAGCAATCGACAGTTAGATCAGATGAATTATTAGAACCCAATCAGCTCTTGATAAACGTTGAAAAGTCATTGAAGTTAAACAGGAAAATTAATTTTATTTTAAATAACTATGATATTAAGTTAATTGTTAGCCTCAATGATCCAGTAAACAACTCAGCGGAAGAGGACTGGAAAAGCATTGTCGGAGGTATAAAAAAAGCACACCCTAAAATAAGCAAAAAACAAATAAAAGAACTAAAAACAGCTTATGAAAATAATAAATTAGAAAAAACAATAATAGATAAAAAAGACGAAAATAATAATATTTCTATTTCAGGAAAGTTATCATTAACAGAGGAAAACAAACCTAAAAATAGAAAAAAAGAGAAAACAATAAAACGGATTGTAGATGCATCAGAAGAGCAAAATAAAGAGAATAAAAAAGAAGAGAGTAATGAGAATAAAACATTAATAGAGGAAGGTCGACTAACGGTCACTCAGCAGTATACAATTAAAGAAGGGGATACTTTAAGTGATATAGCACAACGTGAATATAATGATGCTAGTTTATACACTGTTATTTATGAAGCAAACAAAGACAAATTACAGTCTGAACATGCTATTCCTGCAGGAATAACACTCAATATCCCCGCGACATCCACATTAAAAATAAATAACAATAAAAAAATAAGGGCAGTTAAAAAACACAAGAAAGAATTAGATCATAAAATATACAATAAAAATAATCACAACCGTATTTCTAATAAAAAAATGAAAGAAATATTAAAGACTATACTCAAGTAGAAAAGATAAAATAGCACACTGAAAAAATATTATTATTTATATATTCACTGGCTAACTGATGGTCTAATGATCACTTTTTGATTGGGATGAAGGTTGATTTTTATACTTTTATTCTCACCATTTTCAATATAATGTATTATTTTTTCTCCTGATAGCAGAGAAGAAATTTTAAGTGGGGATTGACATTTCTCTTTATTCGTACAGTGAGAGGGTTCCCCTTCTATTACAATATCAACAATTTTCATATTTTTTACCTCTAAAGTACCATAAAGTAATTTTTTTTCTAAAATATATTTTTTAAAGAACTCCTTCAAAAAATATTTCTGTGGAGCGTACTCTTTTATATTATTTTTATGTATTTCTAGTATTTTTTTATATTTTTTGTTTTCACTCTTTGTTTTATTTGATGATATTATGCTCAAAACTCGTTCTAAAACCTTTATATAGACTCCCCTTAATTTTCTACTATCCAAACCATTTATTTCTTTATTAATATTATTCATCAATTTAACCCAGTTATCAAACGATAGGGTTCGTTTATACAATAACATGTCATATCTTTTTTCAAAATAATCTGCTCCCATATCTTTTTTATCTACACTCTGCATTTTTACAGGAACGATCACTGGCACTGTATTTTCTAATATTGATTTTGATGAAAAAAAGATGATATAAAAGCCATAGATTATTGATAATACCACCAAACCAAACAATACATATTCTTTAATATAAAAATAATTAAGTTTATATTGTTTTATTATTTTATTAGCTTCTTTTTTTGAAAGACGAGAAGAGTCAATATAAATTGTATTAATTATTTTCATCTGCTGTCTTAAATCTTTCCCTGAGTATTTATTTTTAACATACAAGCAACTTGAACTATATTCTTGAACCCAATTGATACTACGCAAATTAAGTGAAATTCTAAGTTGATCCTCAATATCTTTAGTTGCTTTATAGCTTAGATTAATATCTTTTTGCAGTGAATCCAGAGGCACTCTATGGTGATAGATAACATTATTGTTTATTAATACTGCTCTAATTTCACTTCTATAAATTTTTTCTAAATTAATTTTTTCTTGAAAGTACTCAAAAATATCTTCTCCTGTTGGGTAATGATTAGCAATCCAAAGCCGCATTATATCAGTGCGAAAGCGAAAGCTATTCCCAGACCATTCAACTAAACGACTATGTTTTCTCAAAAAAAATATTATTTCTTTTAACTCACTGTATGTAAAAACAAAGCCCCGTACTTTTTTTATTTTTATTAATTTTTTCTTATTAATAAAGGTATCTGAATGATTAATTGTAGCAGCCAAACACGCTAAAAAATGCAGTGTGTTTTTAGGATAATTTTTTATATTAGCATACTTCTTCCATATGTCTTGAATATACCCTGCTGGATTTTCAACAATAAAATCAGTTACTTCCTCTATATCGTATAATGCAATGCTCTGTTTTTTAAAGTAGGAATTATTGCAGTTGATGATAGTATGACAAATATATTGAACAAAAAAAGGATTTCCACCCGATAAACGATAGATTAAATCAACAACATTATGCTGATATTCCAATACACCTTCAACAGGTTTTTTTATTAATGCAAAGGTATCTTCTTCCGATAACTCATAAATATTTTTGTGCTGTGTAATATGACTAAAGCTTTCTAAAATAGTTTTTTCTGTATATTCTTTGGTACTGGTCATAATAAAAAAAACAGGCTTTATTAGAATATCACTCAAGACGACTAAAGATGTGTCAGTTAAAATAGAGTCTTCAAAGGCTTTTTCTAGATCTTCTATACCATCAAATAAAAAGACTAGTTTTTTAGGTGAAATTTCATGAAGACAAGCATCAATAAGATAATTTAACCGAGGTTGTGATTTTAATTCATCTTTACTGGGTAAGTCTCTAGACAAGGAGGAAAAAAGATCATTAGAAAGAATACTTTTTTCTATTTCAACTAGGAAGTCTTCATCTGTTTTTATACTCGGTATTATTTTCTTACAGTCAAAAAATATACTTTCACAGGCTTCCTCCATTCTTCCATTTTTTATTTGTATTAATATCGATGTTTTACCATAATTACGACTTCCAACCAGTAAGATAATAGGTAATCCATTAGTATCAACCCATTCTTTTATATTGGAAAAAGATTTTTTTCTACCAAAAAACATTGCATCTTTTTCTATCGCTTTCCCTACAACATAAGGATTATGTATTTTTTTAAAGTGATGATTTCCCATAGTATTACAAATAGCCCCCTACAGCTAAGTAACTGATAAATAATAGCGCCCCCTAATTTTCATCAGTTAATTACAAATAAAAGAAACAAGTATAAAATATATTCTTATAGATTGTAAATATCCCTATATTGTTCTACTTTTAGATTCAATCAGTCTAATTGAATCTATATTAGTTATGATTCAATCATAATAAAACCGAAAAATGCGTAGTAAAGACCCTATTTTACCTTCCGACCAATAAGCAGTGACATTTCCTTCACGCCCTGTTAGTATAATTTTTAAGCAAATGAGCCTTGCAACCCGAATAGTGGATCGCTATTCATGCACAAAGCCTAGCAATGCGTCATTAGCTTGCTCTTTACTAAAGCGGTATACACTACCTATGGGCATTACGATTTGGTTTCTAGGAAACTAATGCCCTTTAGGTAGTGTATACCGCATCGAGTGTAGCAAGCTAACTGTTTGATTGAGCGAAGGTGTTTGCTAAAAAAGGCTGATAATCTAATTTAGGTTATCAGCCTTTTTTTATTACGGGTTGACTAATAATTAAAACTTAAAAATAATATAACGCTGCTATGACTCAACTGACTCGTCAAGAACTCTACGATAAAATAAAAGAAACCTCTAAAGAGGCTTATACTCTCAAAGAAATGAAACGCTTGGGTTACTGGAAAACGGGTGAAAAACCCAAAGTTGCCCAAACATTAATGAAACGAAAAAAAGAACTACAACAACAAATTAATACGCTTTCTAAGGAGGTAACTGATCCAAAAGCGATGCTTAAAGCGATTCATAAACAGCGTATGGCAGATGCACGCCAGCAACGTGTTGATACCAAGGTAACCCGTGAAGTTAAACGTTATCAACGGGCAGTGAATTGGTATCAACGCCAACAAGGGGGTATCGAATATTTAGGGGATGCTTGTATTATTCCCTTAGCGGATAGGGAAGATGAGTTTCAACAAGCAGAAAACAAGCTCAAACTCGCCGCGTTAGAGTTACCTCGCTGTTTATCACCTAAAACATTAGCCGCTGCGATAGGCATTACGTTAAACGAGCTACGGTTTTTGTGTTATACCAATGAAGTGTCTAAAGTCAGTCACTATCAACGCTTTGCAATTCAGAAAAAAACAGGGGGTGTGCGTTTAATCTCTGCTCCGATGCCCCGCTTGAAGCGGGTTCAGTATTGGATATTGGACAATATTCTAAAAAACATTCCGTTATCTGAACAAGCACATGGCTTCGTACCCGCTAAAAGTATTGTCACCAATGCTGAACCGCATAGTGGTAAAAAGGTGGTTATTAATCTAGATTTAAACGATTTTTTCCCTACGATTAGCTTTATACGGATTCAAGGTTTATTTAAAAAATACGGCTACAATCGTGAGGTATCCACATTATTAGCCTTACTCTGCTCAGAACCCGAAACCGAAACAATCGAGCTGGATGGACAACGCTATTATATTCAAAGCTATCAACGTTTTTTACCACAAGGCGCACCAACCAGCCCAAATATTAGTAATATTATCTGTCGTCATTTAGATAAACGCTTGCAAGGTTTAGCGACTAAATATGATTTTACCTACACCCGTTATGCCGATGATTTAACTTTCTCTAGCAATAACACTGATAGCATCATGTTATTGTTAAAATGGGTCAATAATATTGTAACTGAGGAAGGTTTTAAGCTTCATCCTGATAAAACACGTATTATGCGTCAAGGTACACGACAAGAAGTGACGGGAATTGTAGTTAATGATGGCTTATCCGTTAATCGCAAACAACTGAAACGCTTTCGTGCGGTACTGTTCCAGATCAAAAAAGATGGTTATGAAAATAAACAATGGGGAAAAGGCGGTCTTTTATTACCAACACTTCAAGGTTATGCTCACTTTGTAAAAATGGTTAACCCTAAAAAAGGAATCGCTTTTCTTCAACAAATTAAAGAAATCATTGCATTACACGGCTATCCTGAATCAACAACAAAACAGAGTAATAATGATTTTCGCCGAGCAGCAGCTATTGGTCAATTACCGTTAGCCTCAATGCAGGTTGCGCAACCACCCTCCCCGCCTGATATTCATCAAATGATCCAACACACTGATGTACATGATCTCGTCTGTGAAGCTTTGGATCTGCCCAAACAAACAGAAACGACCGAAAATAAATCACCTGATAATAAAAAACAGCAACGTGTTGTTGGCTTTGTTAAATCGTTATTTAGGAGGACATCATGAAACAGGTACGTCATACCACCTTACGTTTCAAGCAAGGCGCATCCGATAAGGTTTACGAGGTTGAGCTGGTTGAAATAGCAGCGCTGTATTTAGTTCATTTTAGCTACGGTCGGTTTGGAGCAACATTACGCGAAGGCAGTAAAACAAAGACGCCGATTAGTCTGAAAGAAGCAACAGCAATCGCCAACAGCCTATTGGTTAGCAAAATCAAGAAAGGCTATTGTGTTACACAAGGGTATGATCCCATTAATAAGATCATATTGGATAAAACAGTAGCGCCAAAGGCTGTCACAACATCCACAATGAAGATTCAAGAACGAGATCAAGCCATTGTTCATCGCTTAGAAGAATTCAGTCAAAGCCCTCAACCGTTAATTCAAGGCTATGCGTTAGGGCGTACCATCTGGAAAGCAGGGGAATTACGCATTAAAGCAGCTCAACCTGCCATTGAAAAAATACTGACCTCATCAGAGGTTAAAAAAGAGGCTCTAACCTACTACAGTATTTTATGGACGTTAGGACGTATTGGAGATCAAAAGACTTTGGTTTTAGTGGATAAAATAGCGAATAAGCTACCGAAAAAGACAGAATATATGCTTATGGAGGTAAAGATGGCATTGTCATCAAACCCTCAGTCCTTGCTACCTGAAATTGATGAAAAACGTTTAGCACAGTGTTTAAAAGTAGATAGTTTATCGCAATTACATCAAGAAGAGCGCAAGCATCGGTATTTTCAGGAGACCGTTTTAGGTCTTTATTGGGCTTCTTTGGTTGACACTAGTTTAAGAGAAACTTTGCTCACCTTGGTTAAAAATATCAGTGTTAAAGATCCTTTTACACTCACTTTTCGCCGTGTGTATAAAATTGCAGAATTTCGTGATGATGCACAGGTGTTAGCACTTTTAAACCATAACGTCGAAACCAGCTTACCGAGCAAAAGCAATGCTTGGTCAAATCGAAAAAAGCCCTTTACACGTAATACAAAAGCCTATTTTAGACGACGCTTGCCACGCACTTTACGAAAGATTGGGAAATTTCAGGCAGAGGATTATTCACGCTATGCAACAGCCGTCCTGTTACAGGTCGATGATAAGGATGTCCGATCCGTTTATTCAAAACGGCACAAACTCCGCTATTTTCCACATTTATCAGCGGTTAATTTTATCTTACATCGTCATAGTCGCTTGTTGACTAAAAACCACCTTAGTTTTTGGCATCTAAAACGTGGGATCAAACAAGACATAGCACATCCTGAAGCCTACCCCTTATTATGGAAACAAGCTGCTCCTGATTTATTCGCGCTTTTACTCGATTGCAAAGCAAGAATTATTAATGATTTTTCTTTTCAACGACTTAATCAATCAGAAGATTATTTAACCACAAGAGCAATTCAGGACTGGGTTGTTTTAGTACAGAAACCCTATGAAAATACTGCCTTATTAGCTGTTGATTATTTGAATGATGTATTAACTCAACCCACTGTACTTAAAGCGGTATTAAGCGCTCAATTTAAAGCCGTGCGAAAAAGAGCACTGGAAAACTTAGACGGTGAATCGTTAGGAACACAGATCGATGTCTTAGCCATGATGTTATTGTCAGAATATAGCAATGTGCATCGCTTTGCTAAATCTTATCTTTATACCGCACAAGCCCATTACACGGTATTAAGTGATCGAATCCTAGCGACTTTATTGACCAGAAAAACAGTTGAGCTGATGCTAACACCAAGGGTTGAATGGGTGTTACTACATCCGCTTAAAAACCATGCCAGCCTTAGCGCGATTGCGCCCTTATTAAAACACCCCAATCTAACCTTACAGTTACTGGGAAGCAAACTATTGGCGGTTTCTAAGGCTAATTTTTATACTTTAGAAGTCCATTATCAGAACATGTCACAGTCCGAACACCCTGAAATCAGAGCAGGGGCGTTAGGGTTGTTAACCCGATTATCAGTTGATGAAAAAATACAGTATAAATCCTTACTCTTTAATGCTTTAGTCGATGAACACCCTGCTTTACGCGAAAGATCGCATAGGGTGATTAAAACCATTAAGCGTCAAGCGTTTAGAAAAGAAACCTTTGATTTTGTGCTGCCGACCTTTTTTAAAACAGAGCCTGTTGAAGGCTTTGCTGATGATATGTTGGCATTGGTGCTGACGTTAAAACCCATTTATAAAAAAATTGATATTAATTTATTATGGCGATTGCTCCATGCTAAAAGCAAATTAGCCGAATGGGTCGGGGCTTTAATCTTGCCAATGCGTAGCCCAAAAGAATTTTCGGTCAAACAATTGGTTTTCCTTACTAAACATGCAACACAAGGCGTACGTAATTGGAGCTTTTCTGTCTTTGAACAGGATCTATCATTGGTTGTCGATCACTCTCCTCAAAGCATTGGCTTATTAGATAACCCGTGGGATGATACCCGCCAGCAGGCAATTCAGTTTTTCCAAAACCAATTTAATCATCACTTTTGGGATGGTGAACGTACCCTCGCCGTTTGTGATAATGTTTATGCTGATGTACAACGCTTTGGTCGAGACCTTGTGACACGTTTCTTTCAAAAATATCACAGCGAAGCTTATTTGTTGTACCTTAGCCAACACCCTTCCCCAAATGTACAACAGTTTATTTCAAGCTTTTTATCACACTATGCGAACGATAAACCCGACTTGATTTTGTCACTACAGCACTATTTTAGAACCGTATTATCCCAAGTGAATCGAGGGCGCATTGTTAAAGACCGTATTATTCAATTTTTATTGATTGAAGCTCGAAAAAATGAAGCAGTAGCAACCATGGTTGCAACGCTTTTCAGTGAACAATCGATTAGCCACGTTATCGTTGATCGAATGCAGTATATTCAAACCCTCTTTAAAATCCAGAACCAATTTAGGCACATTAAAACAGCAATAAAGGTTATTGAACCCGAGATAAGAGGCATCTAATGGAATTTTCTAGAAAGTATCAAGCCACAACCAAAGTTAATACTGATAGCCAATCAACGCAGATGTCATTTGCACCTGATATATTACGTGATCCTACTTTTTTTGTTGCTGATTTAGCACAACATCTTCCGTTTCGAGAAGCGATGTCAGCCCTGCATGAAGTGGTCGTTTCTGATCAACGTTTTAAACCCAAAGACAAAACGGATTACAAAACATGGTTAGCATCACAAGATCAAGTTTTTCTAGCCGAAGCGATAGGTGAACAAACAGGCAAGCTGGAAGCGCTAAGTGCATTAAAAGCTGAGCTAGAAACGATCCAACATAAAGAAAAAATGACTTTAGCTCCTTATTATCACGCACGCTCTAGATACTATAATTACCTCTACAAAAGTGATTATGATGCATGGTGGGTATTAGACCCTGTGATTTCAGTACACCCTGATACGGTATTTTTTGAATGCTTTTCTCAAGATGAATCAAGCTACGGTAAGCTCAGTTGCAATTATGAAGTTTTTAAAAATATAACAGAACACGCTTATGGTACGACCAATATTGATTACTCACATACTTTATATCAAGAGTTTCAAAAAATTCGGGATTATAAAAATACAAAATTTACGATTGATCCCACAGGTTTTGAAGTCAGCACCGAATTAAGTGATGAATTCAAGGAAGAAAAAATAGATTTACCCGATAGCTGGGTAAGAGGGTTTTTACAAGTTAGCTCCGCAATGAGCTTGCCGTTTATACAGTTCGATCTGCATCCTATGGATGTCTATAACCTGTTATTGACGCTAAAACGTAATAAAGAACGCACCAGCCCACGCTCGATTCGTTTTATCCTCAACCCAGATCAACCTGTAAAAATGCGGATTGAACCTTGGGGTTATGAACTCAACTGTCCGCGAAGTGTGTATCAAGGCAAGCAACACGAGGAAGTACGTATTTGGGGACGACGACGTTTGTTTATTTTGGAACGTTTAATTCCCATCGTAAAACGTTTCCGTGTTCGTTTATTAGGAACAGGTTTACCCAGTTTTTGGATCGCTGAAATGCAAGATATGAGTTTCACGTTAGGCTTATCAGGCTGGAGTGCCAATGATTTCTCTCGAATGGGAAATTTTGATTTAATGGCTCCCCGAGGTGAAGTTGATAGCACCACTGCAGAAACAGTCTTTAAGGCATTACAAGCCACATGGGTCGAATCCGCTCAATCACTCGCCAAACGCTTAAGCTTGGATGAATTAACCATTAAATCCGCCCTCGGTATCTACTCACAATACGGTCGAGTTCTCTATGATATGGAGAAAGACCTGTACCGTATTCGAGAACTTAGCAAAGACCCCTTGCCGATGAATAAATTACGTTTTAGTAACCAGCGGGAACAAAAAGCAATTAATTTTATTAAAGAAAAGCTAGTAAAAATCACCTCGAAACAACAGCAACAAAAACAAACCCTGATAAAAGGCAACGTTAAGGATAATGCTAAACGTTACCAACCCGAAATCACGCTGGATGCTGATATGCGCCTTGTTGATGCTCACTGTGGTTGTCATTTTTATATTAAAAACAAGATGAACCAAGGCCCTTGTGAACACATGTTGGCGATTCGTTTAATCTGAACCTAGAATCGACAGTTTGAGTTTGCCTAATTAGTACGCTAAAACTGTCAACTCTATCAAGTAGACCATTACAAGCTACATAAGAACAAGGAGAAAGGAACATCTTCTAATTTCTGTGTACCACGTTCTTCTAAGTCCCCCGCTTTTACAAAGCGTACCGAAAAACGTTGCTTGCCTGCACTGATTTCGGGATAAAAATCAACCCCATCTTCTAGCTCAATACGTAGCAGTTGGTATTCACGGTTAGGGTTTAAACCTGCTTGAAAAAAGCCATCTTCAGCAATCACATCTTCGCTATCACGACTCTCTCTGACCAGTTGTAATACAATTTCGATGGCATCGTATGCCATGGTATACGGCTCGACCCATTGATTAATATCAATGAGGCGTTTTTCTTCTGGTTGGTGCATCCAATAGTTAAATAATGGCACATCAAACCCATTCATACTGCCTGCAATACCCGCACGTTGTCGTAATAGGTTGAGGAAAGTATGACGTTTTAGGTGCTGTCCTAACTGCCCTCTAAAACTGTAGAGTTGTTTTCCTTTTTCTTCTAAACGGTTGAGTATTTTTTGTAAACGATCTGCATCAACACCATCGAGTTCTGACAAGCGTCGCACGGCTTGCGTTTGCCAATCGAGCACATTCAGAATCGCATTTTTGACATCTAAACGTGACGATAGATTATAAAGCTCTAACAACACCATAATCGCTGCCTGACAATTTTCAGGAGTAGGATCGTCTAAATGGGTTCTGAAACGTTGGACTAGAAATTCCAAACGTAAAAATAAGCGAATTTTTTCATTAAGTGGTTGTTCGTAAACAGCCATGTGATCCTTTCCTTACTTTTGAGAGAGAGAAGTCGTTTCGTCTTGATGGCGACAAACGGTAGATTAAAATGTATTAGAGTATAACAGAAGTTATTGTCAGGATAAGTGAATAAGATGGCGATGTAAGGAATTTATTTGTGATTGTAGCGCTTTCTTTGAGTCACTGTTATCCAAGATAAAATCGGCTTTTTCAAGGCGTTTTTTACGCTCAATTTGCTGAGCCATAATCGACTGAATAATCTTTTTTTCGGTTTTATCACGCTGTTGTACCCGTTGTATTTGTTGCTCAGGCAAACAATCGACCACCACCAACTTATCAAATAAATCGAGATAGCCTTTTTCGATTAATAACGGAATATCCACCACAATATAAGACGCATTGCTCATTGTATTATCGAGTTGAGATTCAATCTCGTCGTAAACTTTAGGGTGTAAAATCGCTTCGAGTTGTTCTAGTTTTTGTGGATCAGAAAAGACAATTTTAGCCAATACTTTACGATTCAACGCCCCCTCGGTATTTAAAATAGCCCCTCCGAAACACTGCACCACAGCTTTAAACGCAGGGGTATCGGTTTGCAAGAGGTCTCGTGCAATTTGATCGGCATCCACAATGGACACACCGTTCTCTTTTAATACCGCCGTAACACTACTTTTGCCACAACCGATACCCCCCGTTAGCCCTATTTTCAACATCATACCCTCCTATTTTTTGCGCGAAGCCATTAGCCCTAAAACCGCTTTTGCTGCTTGTTTACTTGCACCTTGCCGCAGTTGTAAGTGCATCTTGTGAAAACATTGTTTTTGATGTGCTTTCAGGTGTTGTTCTTGATGATACTGTTGCTCAATCGCTTGCAAAATAGCTAATGGCGTAACCGCTTCTTGAATCAGCTCAGGAACTAATAATTCATCGCATAAATTATTCGGTAGTATCAAATATTTTGATTTAATCATCTTGAAACGACGGATAATATAAGCTGTCAAGGGGGCAACACGATAAGCTGCAATCATCGGTCGATTAATTAATAGTCCTTCTAACGTCGCTGTACCTGATGCCATTAAAATTTGGTCGGCTGCCATCATTACCTTGCGCGATTGACCGTCAATCAAAGTGATGGCTAAGTTAGGGGTGAGCTGTTGTTGGTATTGTTCAAACTGCTGACGTATTTTAGGGTTAATTAAAGGGGTGACAAATTGCCAGTCAGGATATTGTTGAGCAATTAAATGTATTCCCCTTAAAAAATCAGGCGCAAGGCGTTTAATCTCTCCGCCCCGACTGCCTGCTAGGACAGCTAAGGTATACTTATTAGCGTCTAGCCCTAACGCTTTTCTTGCTTGAGCTTGGTTTGTTTCAAGTGGAATCTCATCGGCTAAGGGATGACCGACAAATTTTGCCGCAACCTGATGTTTTTTATAAAAATCAACCTCAAAGGGAAACAAGGTTAACACTAAATCCACAGCCCCTTGAAATTTTTTAACACGACCTTCCCGCCATGCCCAAATTGAGGGACTCACATAATGTACCGTAGGAATACCGTGTTGGTGTAATAGGGCTTCGAGCTTTAAGTTAAAATCAGGCGCATCAATACCAATAAAAATATCAGGCGGATCATGCTTCCAACGTTGTACCAAGCGTTTTCGCAAGGCTAATAATTCACCGAGGCGGGGTAACACTTCGCTAAATCCCATCACCGAAAGTCGTTCCATTGGGTGCAGAGTTTGACAACCTGCGCTCATCATTTCTGACCCTGCAATCCCTTCAAAGTGGATTTCAGCACCCTTCTGTTGCTGCAAGGCTTTAATCAAACGGCTTCCGAGTAAATCTCCAGAGGCTTCCCCTGCTACTATCGCAATACGCATAACAACCCTTTAACGTAATAAACCACGTTTTGATTGATGACAGGCTTCCACCATTAACATTACATCTGCATGCTCACTGTATTTTTCGGTTAAGATCAGCAAAGCTTCTTTTAACGCCAGCTTTTTACGGTAGATTATTTTATGTGCATCATTAATACGTTGAAGTGCTGCTTTATCAAAGCCATGACGACGCAACCCTTCTTTATTAATACCGTGTTCACTGGTAGGAAAACCAGCAGCAATCATATAAGGCGGTAGGTCTTTAGTCACTGCTGCCCCCATACCTGTAAAAGCGTACTCACCTAAGTGACAAAATTGATGAATTAAACTGAAACCACCTAAAATAACATAATCTTTGATAATCACATGACCTGCCAACGTCGCATTATTAGCAAAAATAGTGTGATTACCAATAATACAATCATGTGCTAAATGGACATACGCCATAATCCAATTATCATCACCCAAAACCGTTTTACCAATATCTTGTGCTGTTCCTGTATTAAAGGTACAACACTCTCGAATGACATTACGATCACCAATAATAAGTTGGGTCGCTTCGCCTTGATATTTTTTGTCTTGTGGAATTTCTCCAATCGAGGAGAACTGATAAATTTTATTATCTTTACCTATCGAGGTATGACCTTGGATAACCACATGAGGCGCAATCCATGTCCCCGAATCAATACTAACGTGTTCACCGATAACAGAATAAGCGCCCACGCTAACATCAGCCGCTAGTGTTGCTCCTGATGCGATAATAGCGGTTGGGTGTATCAAGCATCAGTCTCCACAGCCGCACACTTAATTTCGGCTTTTGCAGCTAACGTTCCGTCAACATAAGCTTCTGTTTTAAAGACCCAAAGTTTGCCTTTATGACGCAATATTTCTGCTTTTAAGATCAGTTGATCTCCAGGAACAACCTGCTTAGTAAACTTTACTTTATCAATACCAACAAGGATATATAACGTATCTTCTTGTGGCTCGGTACTCATCGTACGAAAACCTAATAAGCCTGTTGCCTGAGCCAAGGCTTCCACAATAAGCACTCCAGGCATAATCGGCTCATCAGGAAAATGACCATTGAAAAAAGGCTCATT
>JAGLBW010000086.1 GCA_023146545.1 Cocleimonas sp. | reverse complement strand
GTTACATTCATTAAACTCATTGTCTTCCTCGTATAAGAGATAATATAGCGTTTCCTCTACATCATTATTTGATATTTGATAGTCTCTGAGGCTTTAACAAGGAGGTTAAAGCGTTATCGCCTAATGTAGTTGAATAGCTATCGATTAATTTTGATTCAAGTTAGTTTTGTTTAGCTAATAAAATAGCGTTCCGCAACACGCGGTTGATTTTATCAGCTCCCCTCTTAAACGGGAACAAGCCAAAAAAAGAGGGCAGCATCGTCTATTATTGTTTCGATTCGAGCTGTTTCACTTGTTTTTCAAGCGCTCGTAATTTTTTTGTCATTTTATCCAATTGAGTAAAACGAATCGTATTTTTTCGCCATTGACGGTTTTCACTGATAGGCATACCTGAGGAATAAACCCCTGATGCGGTGATACTGCTCGGTACCATTGACATCCCTGTGATAATGACATCATCAGCAATGCTCAAATGACCACCAATACATGCTGCGCCACCAATTTGGCAGCGTTGACCAATTTTTGCACTCCCTGCAATCGCTGAACACCCTGCAATCGCGGTATCTTCGCCAATGGTAACGTTATGTGCAATCTGGATGAGATTATCCAATTTAACCCCATTAGCAATCACAGTACTGCCTAATGCAGCACGATCAATACAGGTATTCGCACCAATCTCAACCTGATCACCAATAATCACATTACCCACTTGTTTAATTTTAAACCATTCGCCTTGATCAGGCGCATAACCAAAACCATCACTGCCTACAACCACTCCAGAATGGAGACAGCATTGCTGCCCAATCTGAGTATCACTGTACAATGTTACATTAGCGTACAAACGAGTATTCTTACCAATATGACAACCTGCTTGAATAACGCAACCTGCATCAATGACAACACCCTTAGCAATACTAACCTCGGCACCAATAACAACATTTGCACCGATCGTAACGGTTGATGCAATTTGACTGCTGGAATCAATCACACAGCTAGGATGCCTAAGCTCGCGGGGCTTCTTATCAGGATAAAACGCGGCAATAACTTTAGCATAGGCAAGATAGGGCGATGGATTAATTAAAACCGTTGGATGTTCGGATAAGCTGGCTAATTCAGGGGTTAAAATAAATGCAGAGGCCTTACTTTTCTTCAATGCTACGAGGTGTTTTCGTCCTGTTGCAAAACTAATATCCCCAACACTTGCCGTTTCTAATGACGTGATGTTATGGATTTTTAGTGTGCCATCACCCTGTAATGTTGATGCGGTTATTTCTGCGAGTTTACTGAGGAATAAAGTTGCCATCGTTACCTTGCTGTTTTTTAGGAAGCGCTTCAGTCGCGGTCTTTGGTTTAATTTTTTCGCTTAAATAGTCCAGTACCGCCGTTGTGATATTAACTCGAGGGCTGGCAGAGACAAACTCTTGAATAACAATATCAATACCTTGTTGCTCTCTGACCGCACCAATCGCCTGATAGACTTCTGTTTGAACTTTATCCAAAGCATCTTCCCGCACAAAACGCAACTCTTCTCTAAAGTCTTCTAAATTACGCCGATAAGTACGTTTTAAGGTTCGAATTTCTCGCACTAATTGTGCTTTTTTATCATTAGAAAGGCTAAAATCGTTTTTATTTTTTTCGGCTTCAAGTTGACTAATCTGATTCGATTGTTTTAATAACGCTTTTTCCTTGGGCAGAAATTTTTCTTTAAGCTTTAAGTTAGATTGCTTTGTTTGTGGCGCATTTTTTATAATGTGACTCACATTAACCACCGCAATATGAACATTTTTTTCCGCAAAAACACTACTTGGGAACAGGAGTACGCTAATGGATAAGCTAATAGCACAGCAATATAAAGAGATTAATCGACCGAGTTTAATCGGGAGAAAAGAGGTGATCATTCGCTTTTTTAAATTCATATTCCGTTACGATAATGAGGGTATAGGTTCACCATACCATTGAATAGCTATTCGTTTTATAGACCTATCGGCACAGAGACACTAACATGACTAGTAAAACTAGAAGGTTGCACCTAAAGAAAATTGTATTTTACTGGTTTTATCACCCGCTTTGGTTTTCAGTGGTTTTGAAAAGCTTATGTTCAGCGGTGCGCCCAACGGCGTCATCCATGTTACTCCCAAACCTGCGGAATAACGCAGTTCATCGGCATCAAAGCGATCATCAAAGACATTACCCCCATCAATAAAGGCACTGGCTTTTAAACTTTTAACATCGGCTAAAAAAGGCATCGGGAATTGCAACGCCGCGGTCACTGTTGTTTTCAGATTGCCGCCTTTGGACTTTCCATTAGAGTCTTTTGGCCCTAAACTATTCGCATCAAATCCCCTGATTGAACCAATACCACCCGCATAGAAGTTTTCATAAAACGGTAAATCTTTACTGCTACCCATGCCTTTTCCGTAGGACAGATTAGCTTTAACCGCAAAAGTAACCTCATCCGTAATTGCTTGGTAAACAGAGGCACGATATTTTAGCTTATAAAATTGTAAATCACTGCTAGGAAAACCAATTTCAACCGATACACTTTGACGTTGTCCTTTGGAGGGAAATAAACTGCGGTTACGGGTATCGTGGATATAACTCAGACTACCGAGCAGTTGATTATAAGCATCACCATGATCTGCAATAAATTGTTTAATGTGTTTTGGGCTATTTTTTTGTGAAATATGAATTTTACGGTGCTCACCACCAACACTAAAGCGTAAGGAGTTATCTTCCCCTAATGGAATGCTGTAGTTAACTTCAGCACCATAGGTATCTGTTTGATAGTCAGAAATATCTGCTTGATTCGCATCAGTTTTATTATAAAACACATTAAACCCGCGCCCTACACCGTCAATGGTATGGTAAGGGTTGTTATAACTGATCCGCATCTGCTTACTGACTGAGCTATTCTCTGCGGAGATCGACAGGCTTTTGCCTGTTCCCATGAAATTATTCTGAGATAACCCAACATTAAACAGCAAACCATCACTTTGAGAGTAACCAACGCCTGCCGTAAATTGATTTGAAGAGCGTTCTTTAATAGTGACATCTAAATCGACTTGATCTGTTGCACCCGCAACAGGTGAAGTGGTGATATTGACACTTTCAACAAAAGGCAAACGTTGAATACGGACTCTGGAGCGTTGAATTTTCGCTTTGGATAACCATGCACTTTCTAACTGACGGATTTCACGACGAAACACTTCATCTTTACTGCGATAGTTACCGCGTATATTAATACGCCGCACATAGGTACGTTGCCCTTTGTCCAACTGAAAGGTTAAATTAACAATTTTTCTTACGTCGTCAATATTGGGAACAATTCGCAAATGGGCAAAGGAAAAGCCTTCTTTTCCAACTTTTGATTTTAAATCACGGCGCGATTGTTCTAATGCTTTTTGAGAAAAAAATTGCCCTTTCTTTAGTCTAATTAAAGCACGTAACTGTTGTTGAGGTACATTAGCATTCGAGCTAACATCAATCTGTCCCACGCGGTATTGATCACCCTCATTAAGGTTAATATTAATAAAAATAGCGCGCTTATCTTTCGATAGCGAGACTTGGGTTGAACTGACTTCAAAGTTCAAATAACCATGATCACGATAAAAAGCAGTGAGCTTATCCAAATCCCCAACCAACTTTTGCTTTGAATATTTATCACGCTTACTAAAAAACGATAAACTACCTGCCGTTCCCGTCGCCAACAACGATTTCAGGGTAGATTCTGGAAAAGCTTTATTACCACTGATACGCACTTTTTTAATGCGAGCGACCTTACCTTCTTTAACCTTAATCTTAATCGCAACACGGTTACGTGGTAAGGGTTTAAGCGTTGCTTTAACCGTTGCACTATAATTGCTACGTGAAAGGTATTGGCGTTTAATTTCTTTTTTAATCCCCAATAATGCCGCTTTGTTCAAGCCACGACCTTTAACAATACCCACGCCTTTGAGTGCATCAAGTAGTGCTTTTGTCTTAATATTATGATTACCTGAGATAGTAATCTTACTGACAATCAAACGTTCTTTGACATGAACGACTAAGGTATTGCCTCGCTTAGCTAACGAGATATCCTCAAACAGCCCCGTTTTATACAACCGCCCAATCATTTTCGCAGACATACTATCATCATAGCGTTCCCCCACACGAATGGGAATATTGCTCAGTACGGTTTGTCTCGGCACTTGATTGAGACCTTTGACTTCAATATTTTGTAGCACAAAGGTTGTCGCCCAGACCCCTTGGCTAAGCGCAAAGACACAGCTTGCAAACGAAAGTTGTAGTGTTTTTCTTATCATCATGATTAACCAACAATCCGCATTACATCGTTATAGACGGCAATCACCATCAGCATCCCGACCATCACCATACCCACTTGCGCCCCCATCGATTCAAACTTTGCAGAAACAGGGCTGCCTTTGATAATTTCAATGATATAGTAAAATAAATGCCCACCATCCAGCATCGGAATCGGGAGTAAGTTCAATACACCAAGACTTAAACTAATTACGGCTAAAAAACTAAGGTAAACGGTAAAACCAATACTGGCACTGATACCTGCATATTTTGCAATCGTGATCGGACCACTAATATTTTTTAGTGAGGCTTCTCCTGTGATCAAACGTCCCATGACTTTAAGCGTCATCATTGACATCCGCCATGTTTCTATCGCCCCTCGCGATAACGCTTCACCGAAAGACGCATGATGAATAAAGAATAGATCATTCTTATCTTTATCTGTTAATTGTTTAGCTAAGTGAACGCCCATTAGCCCAATGGTTTTCCCATCGCGTTGGCTCGGTTTAGGTGTAATGTGTAAGGCTTTTTCTGTATCGCCACGCTTTACCATTAAGGTAACGGTTTTTCCTGCATGTTGTTGAATATATTGCGTCAGTGTTTCAACAGAAGTAGCGGGAATATTATCGTAACTTAGGATCACATCCTTCTCTTCCAATCTTGCCTCAGCCGCTGCACTATCAGCAAGCACGTTCATGATGATGGGAACGTGTGGAGGATGCCAAAAATTAATGCCCGTTTTCTCCATATGATTCCCTTCCTCTGCCAGTAATTTAACCGAGGACAAATCTAAATGGCGTACTACCTCATCATTCGCCGTAGTTTTTACTTTAATATCAATTTGAGGGCTTTCGAGGTATTCATTCAACAGTAACAGCCGCACCGAGCTAAGAGAATCTGTTTTAATCCCATTAATGGCAAGTACCTGATCTTTTTCTTGAAACCCAGCAACCGCCGCTGGTGTATCGACAGCAACCGTACCAATATAAGGTCGCACCGCATTCATACCAATCATATACGTTAAGGCAAAGGCGGCAATAGCAAAAATAAAGTTAAACACAGGCCCTGCTAACACCACTAAGAAACGTTTCCATACGGGTTGCCGATTAAAAGCTCTATCCACATCCTCTTTTGGAACATCCCCTTCGCGCTCATCCAGCATTTTGACATAGCCACCAAACGGAATAGCGGCAAGGGTGTATTCGGTCTTATCCCCTTTTTTCGAGGTATAAGTCCATAACGGTGTACCAAAACCAATGGCAAAACGTAATACTTTAATCCCCAATTTACGCGCCACCCAAAAGTGACCAAACTCATGTACCGCAACCAATATGCCAATGGTGACGACAAAAGAAAGAATAGTAAGTAAAATATTTAAAATATTCATAATGTATTATGTACTACAAGGCGTGGAAAGGTGTATGGAAGACGATTGCGAATCGCTAACGTTCATTTATTGTGGCGGTTGATTTTATCTTTTTAACATATCTTTCTTAATCTTTGTGTTAAAAATTGATAACATCATGCGGCTAATTTTTTTGTGGTAACTTTTTGTGCTATTAATGCCGCCTCAAAATTCAAACGGTGAAACAAATAAGAAAAATAATCAGCTACAAGCTATTGATATACCCGTGATATTATGAGTTGTTATACAGGCGATCTTTAACCCAAAAATAATTGTTGCTCCCCACTCCGCCTTGTTGATCAAATTTATAGCAATGATGTAGCCCGTAACTATTGGCGTTCTAATCAAACCGATATTAGATCGATGGAGAGTGCCGATTTAACCATAAGTCTGCCTGATATCGGCTTTCAGCATCCTGAATAAGAATTTCATCCAACGTCCTAGGCGTACCCTTGGTCACTTGCTCTAGTACCGCTTCAACGAGGACAGGAATATCAGTAAAACCGAGCTGTTGTTTTAAAAAGCGATCAACCGCTATTTCATTAGCAGCGTTCAATGCAATGGTAGCATTACCCCCTGCTTGATGAGCTTCATAAGCAAGACGCAAACAGGGAAAACGTTGATAATCTGGTTTTTCAAAATCTAATCGTGCGATCTTAAATAAATCTAACGGCGCAACACCTGAATCTAAACGCTCAGGCCAACCCAATCCATACGCAATCGGGGTACGCATATCAGGATTGCCTAACTGTGCTAAAACAGAGCCATCATTATAGGACACCATTGAGTGAATCGTACTTTGCGGATGAATCACCACTTGAATCTGGTCGCTATTGACATCAAACAACCAGCACGCTTCAATAACTTCCAGCCCTTTATTCATCATTGTTGCTGAATCAACGGAAATTTTTTGTCCCATTACCCAATTAGGATGAGCAACCGCTTGCTCAGGTGTTATATCGTGCAAGGTTTCAATATCACGGGTACGAAAAGGACCACCTGATGCGGTTAGCAAAATTTGACGAACCCCTTGTAAACCCGAAGCAGGTAGACATTGAAAAATAGCATTATGCTCACTATCAATGGGCAGTAAGCTTGCCTTGTTTTCATGAACAACATCCATAAACAGTTGTCCCGACATCACTAACGATTCTTTATTGGCGAGGAGTATTCTTTTTCCTGCTTTTGCAGCGGCTAAGTTAGGCAATAAACCTGCCGCACCGACAATCGCTGCCATCACATAATCAACGGATGGTAATTGAGCCACCCACTCCAGCGAATCAGTCCCTGAAAGCACTTCAATATCAGTATTTTTGTGTTTGAGTTCAGTGCTGAGTTGCTCTGCGGCTTGCTCATTCACCATAACCGCATACTGTGGTTGATATTGAAGGCATTGCTCCAACATTTTTTTTGTATTGGAGTTGGCGGTTAGTGCGATTACTGTATAACGTTGAGGATGCCGAGCAACCACATCTAAAGTATTAACACCAATCGTACCTGTAGAACCGAGAATAGTCAGACCTTTACTGCTTTGATTATTTTTCATTTATAATATCAATAAAATACGTTTGATGTGATGATTAATAGGAAGGATGTGATACTGGCGTAGTTACTATAACTTAGATCGCAATACCATCAATCAGTAACAAACCAAGGGTAAACAACGGTAAAGCGGCCAATAAACCATCAACTCGATCTAATACGCCCCCGTGACCTGGCAATAACGTACCACTGTCTTTTTCATTTGCCTCACGCTTTAGCATACTTTCGTATAAGTCACCGACAACAGACATCGCCGCAACAAGTAAGGATAGCAGAATTAAAATCAAACTATCAACGATGGATAGTTTGAAATATTGTGTTGCTAATAAAGCCCAAATACCCGCCCCTAAAACACCGCCGAAAAAACCCTCCCAAGTCTTTCCTGGACTTAAGTGAGGTGCTAACTTGGTTACACCCATCGCTTTACCCGTAAAGTAAGCACCACTATCCGCAATCGCAACTAAAAAAATCAAATACAAGACTAAATCAGGGTTCTTCATCTGAAGTGCAAGCAATGCAAACCACGCAGGAACAAGGACAGCAAAGGCAGAAACTGGAAAAACCCATGCTTTATTTTCTAAGCTGTGGTCTTCTTTTTTATACTGGAAGACTAAATACACAGCATACACCCACCACAGCAGACCAAGCATCACCAAAAACCATTGCACCTTGCCCCAAAAATAACAGGCAATAGCCACCAGTAACAAAGCGACAATAAAAAGCATTCGTGGCAATATCACTTTATAGCCTGTTAAACTTGCCCACTCCCAACCACCGATTCCGATAAAGATGATCAGTGAAATCACCGCAAAGGCAACCTTAGGCAACAACAACACGCCGAATAAAGCAGCAATAGCCAATAAAATCCCTGTTATCACACGTTGTTTAAGCATTCGTCTTTTCCTCTAAGACTTGATCCCCTGTTCGACCAAAACGACGCTGGCGAGTTGAAAAATCATCTATCGCACGTTGTAATTCCGAACGATTAAAATCAGGCCAAAGCACATCAGTAAAATACAACTCGGTATACGCCAACTGCCATAATAAAAAGTTACTAATACGGCGCTCGCCCCCTGTTCTGATAAATAAATCAGGATCGGGTAAATGCTGTGTTGCCGTCTGTTGTTGAAGTGATTGTTCCGTTAGATGATCAATATCAATGCCATTAGCTAACCCTTCTGTTATCATCTTTTTGCTGGATTGTAAGATATCCCAACGTCCACCATAGTTTGCGGCAATCACTAAACGAACCCCTTTACCCGATGCCGTTAGTGCTTCAACCTCTGCTATTTTTTTCTGTAGTTTTTCCGAAAAAGCAGAACGATCACCAATAAACTCCAAGATAACCCCGTTTTTAGCTAATGATTTAGCTTCATTTTTTAATGCCATCATAAACAGCCTCATTAAGCCATTGACTTCTTCTTTCGGACGGCTCCAATTTTCACTACTAAACGCAAATAAGGTAAGGCATTCAACACCGATGCTATTACACATTTTAATAATTTCACGAACAGTCTCAACACCTTGATGATGTCCAAATAACCGCGGTCGCCGCTTTGCTTTCGCCCAACGTCCATTGCCATCCATGACAATGGCAATATGACGTGGAATAATTTGTTGTATCGCTGTTTTATCGAGATTGTTTTTCACTCCTACCCCTACCTTTTATTTCTATTTTTTAGCACGATGCTTAAGCTAAAGTTATAAGTTATGGATTTAAACACCCACACATACTGATATTTAAATTATAAAATCAATAACTTAAAGAGTTTAGATTAAATGCATTAGCTTACCCCAATGAACATGCTACTTTTTCACACCTGATCAAACGCTTAACCGCAGGGTGATTATAGTCACTTAAATTAAGCCCTGCTAATCTTTGATAATTAATTCTTTGGCAGGTTATTTAAGATACAAGCTCCCTATTTTGCTATGTCTTCCTTATATAGCACTAAAAAAAGAATTAAAATGTGAAAATATAACAAAATATTAATAGAACTTAGGGCAAACGCTTAGGGAGGGGG
>JAGLBW010000085.1 GCA_023146545.1 Cocleimonas sp. | reverse complement strand
ACTTTAACGTATTGATCCGTTAATTTTTGAATCTCGCCTTGTGCACGACGTTCTTCATCTTCAGAAATGTCTTTTTCTTTTTGTAATGATTTAAAATCTGAATTGGCATCACGACGAATATTACGTACCGCAATTTTTGCACTCTCCCCTTCACCTTTTACCACTTTAACCAAGTCACGGCGGCGTTCTTCCGTTAAAGGTGGCATTGGAACTCGAATGACAGTACCTGCACTCATTGGATTTAAGCCCAAATCAGATGTCATAATGGCTTTTTCAATCACGGCAACTAAAGGCGCTTCCCAAACCGAAATACTCAACGTACGCGCATCTTCTGTAGAAACATTGCCCACCTGATTTAGCGGCACTTGACCACCGTAATAATCCACCGTAATGTGATCTAAAATACTGGGGTGTGCACGCCCTGTTCGTATCTTAGTCAAATCTGTTTTTAACGACTCCGTCGTCTTTTGCATTCTCGTTTCTGCATCTTCAATAATTTCATCAATCATTTTTCCAACCTCATAATTCTATTTTTGTTCCAATGGATTCGCCCGCAATAATGCCTGCTAAAGCACCTTCATCAAACATATTAAAGACCCCTAATGGCATTTTGTTTTCACGACATAACACCATTGCGGTCAAATCCATTACACCCAATTCACGAGCAATCGCTTCATCATAGCTTAATTGATCATAACGTACCGCCTTATCATTTTTCATTGGATCCGCATCATAAATACCATCCACTTTAGTCGCTTTAAGCAGTAAGTCGGCTTGTATTTCAATTGCTCGGACGCTTGCCGCTGTGTCGGTTGTAAAATAGGGGTTTCCCGTACCTGCTGCAAAAATAACAAGATGACCTTGAGAAAGGTATTCACGCGCTGTCATAGCAGAATAAGGCTCGCCGACTTGATCAATCGCTAAAGCTGACATCACATGACAAGGAACGCCCAGTTTTTTAATGGCATCTTGCATCGCCAAAGCATTCATCACCGTTGCTAACATGCCCATTTGATCCGCACTGACACGATCAATACCACTTTGAGCTAAACCTGCTCCCCGAAAAATATTTCCCCCACCAATAACTAAAGCCAGTTGTATCCCTTGCTTTTGTTGCGAAACCACTTCACGCGCGGTTTGTTTCAAAATTTTAGGGTCAATACCAAACTCAAATTGACCCATCAGTGCTTCACCACTTAATTTTAATAACACACGCTGTACTTTGTTTATTTGAGACATTTATTGAGAAACCTCTTATTGTTAATTATTCCTAAAAAAAAACTAAAAAAAAGGAGCGTATTACGCTCCTTTTTTTTAGTTTTTAACACACAAAGGACAACTGATTAGTTTGATTGTCCTACCTGAGCCATCACTTCAGCGGCAAAGTCTTCTTGTTTCTTTTCAATTCCTTCACCTACTTCATAACGTATAAAACTAACGACTTCAGCATCCCCATTTTTTAATAGCGTTTCGATAGTCACATCAGGGTTTTTAACGAAATCTTGACCCAATAGTGTGATTTCAGAAAGATATTTTCGCAAACGCCCTTCAACCATTTTTTCAATAATATTAGCTGGTTTGCCACTGCCTTCCGCTTGAGCAGTTAAGATTTCTTTTTCTTTTTCTAAGTTTTCTGCGGGCACATCTGATGCGGCAATACAAAGAGGACGACTTGCCGCAATGTGCATGGCAATATCTTTGCCTAGCGCTTTATCACCACCGATCAATGCAACGGCTACCGCAATACGTACACCATGACTGTAAGCATAAACTTGAGCATTTTCATTGGCGATTAACTCAAAACGACGGACTTGGATATTTTCACCAATTTTAGCAACAAGCTCGGTACGAACTTCTTCAACACTCTCTCCACTATCTAAAGGCAACGAAGATAATGCCGCAATATCCGCAGGGTTGTCAGCTAAAACACGTGCCGCAACGGCATCAACAAAGGCAACAAAATTTTCATCTTTAGCAACAAAATCGGTTTCACAGTTGATTTCAACAATGGCTGCATCTTTACCTGTCTCAGAAATAGCAATCACTACTTTGCCATCTGCTGCAACACGACTTGATTTTTTATCTGCTTTTGCCGCACCTGATTTTCTCATAAGATCAATAGCAGCGTCCAAATCACCATCAGTCTCAACCAACACTCGTTTGCAATCCATCATGCCAGCGCCTGTACGCTCGCGTAATTCCTTCACCATTGCAGCTGTAATAGCCATAATCACAATTCCCTAAAACTTTTATCTATACATTAACGACGATTAAAATACGTGTTAAAGCGCTATCTCATTATCATCACTAAAATAAAAGATATTCGCAATGCGTTGCAAGAACAGATCGCGCGCCTTAATCTGTTTTATGTTTTAAATTTAGCCAGTCTGCTCTGTCATACTTAACACAGCAGACTCCTAACGATAAAACCGTTGATTACTTCTCAGCAACCTCAGCCACTGTTTCTGTTTTTTCTTCTGGGGCCGCAATGGCTGGAGCGGGTTCTGCAACAACGTCTGGAGCTACTTCAGTAGAAGCGGCTTCAACAGGTGCTTGCATTGCCGCTTCCATATCAGCTGCCGTTGTTGCTGCACTTAAATGACCTTCCATAATTGAATCGGCCATTGCCGAAGTGTAAAGTTGAAGCGCACGAATCGCATCATCATTACCCGGAATCACATAATCCACATCATCTTGAGAGTTATTCGTATCGACCACACCAATAATTGGAATACCCAATTTAGTGGCTTCTTTTACTGCAATATTTTCGTGACCCACATCAAGAATAAACAACGCATCAGGCAAAGATTTAAGGTGTTTAATACCACCTAATGTCTTTTCTAATTTTTCTTGTTCACGGGACAGCATGAGCACTTCTTTTTTAACCAAACGGGCCATTGAACCATCATTTTGCATTTTTTCTAAGTCATGCAAACGACGTACAGATTGCTTAACTGTTTTATAGTTCGTTAACATACCACCTAACCAACGGAAGTTAACAAACGGCATTTTACAGCGTATCGCTTCTTCTTTAATGGTATTTTGCGCAGCACGTTTTGTACCAACAAACATTACTTTACCGCCTTTTGCAGCAATTTTTCCTGCAATATTCAACGCATCATTGAACATTGGCAATGTTTGCTCAAGGTTAATAATGTGTATTTTATTACGCGCCCCAAAAATATACGGTGCCATTTTTGGGTTCCAATAACGGGTTTGGTGTCCGAAATGAACACCCGCTTCTAACATTTGACGCATAGTTACTTTTGCCATAAGAATTTCCTTCTGGGTTAGGCCTCCACATACCCCATCTAACAACTAAACATTAACAGAACCAAAGGTTCGATAATGCTAGCACCCTGCTACATGTGTCGATATATGTGTGAAATCAAGATCATGCTGATTTACCCCCCTTATTTTTGAGCATAAAGGTAGAAACCAAACACATTAAATTTGCAAAATATTGCGCGCGCTTTATACCACACTATACTCATTGAAACCACTTTCCTGTTATCATCCCGCGAAAATAAATTGATAAGCCGACCCAAGAAGCCGATCCATTATGACCATCTTTTGAAAAAATAGAAGAGCCACCGTGCTTTCGCCTTTTTAATGAGAAAATTGAACGATGATCAAGCCTGTTTAAAAGGTGTATTATTTTTCGGGTAAATGATGACACGCTACTTCAAGAGAAACACCCCAAATAAATTAAGGAAAATATGGCAGTTAAAATAAAAAATAAAGAACAAATAAATAAAATGCGAATTGCAGGTAAACTAGCAGCTGATGTTTTAATCATGATTGCCCCCTATGTAAAAGCAGGTATAACAACAAATACGCTGGATAAAATTTGTCATGACTATATCATCGATGTACAAGATGCTATTCCTGCGCCACTTAATTATCATGGATTCCCTAAATCAATTTGTACTTCCGTTAACCATCAAGTATGCCACGGTATTCCCAGCGAAAAAAAACTAAAGAAGGGCGATATTATCAATATTGATATTACCGTTATTAAAGATGGCTTTCATGGTGATACCAGTCAAATGTTTTTTATTGGAAAACCCAATGTTGCGGCTAAACGGATTTGTAATCTGGCCCAAGAAGCATTGTATATTGGGATTAAAAAAGTAAAACCTGGGGCTTATTTAGGTGACATTGGACAAGCCGTCCAAGTGTTTGCTGAATCAAATCACTGCTCCGTGGTACGTGAGTATTGTGGTCATGGTATTGGAGAGGCATTTCATGAAGAACCGCAAGTTTTACACTACGGGAAAGCAGGCACTGGCGTACGTTTAGAAGAAGGTATGACCTTCACCATTGAACCGATGATTAATATTGGCAAACGCCATGTTAGGCAACTCCCTGATAAATGGACAGTCGTTACCAAAGATCATTCCTTATCAGCACAATGGGAACATACACTATTAGTTACTAAAACAGGGGTTGAGATTTTAACCTTAAGAGAAGGTGAAATTTTCAGATAAACAAGCGCAATAAATAAAATAATCAAGGGTTTGATAGGTTATCTTGCAAAAAAATGTTATAAATTAGAATAATTTGTTGCGCGCTAACCTTTTTGACCTTCAAAACAAGATGAAAAATCGATCAAAATTTAACCATATGTCTCGCATCTCTTGACTCAAATCCTATAATGCTATAAATTTCTACGCAAGCTAGCTGACCTTTTTGGTCGCTCTGTAATAGCCTGCGCCTATTAGGGTGTTTTTGATACCAAAAAAATTATAATGGGGTTCTAGGTATCTTAGATTTATCTATAAAGCTTTAATTTTAAACCCTAATTCTTCATCAAAGAAGCTTATTCTTAACACTTATTTTCATTACCCATGACTCGTTTGTGTGCATGCGAGATCCGAGGGAACCTATACTTGTCATTTTCAGAATTAAAACTACAAGAAGATTTTGTCGCCTCAATTAAAACAGCAGGCTATGAATCTCCAACCGAGCTGCAAACAAGGATTATTCCTTTGATTGCTAACAGGAAAGATGTACTTGTTTGGAGCCAAACGGCTGCAGGTAAAACAGGTGCATTCTTAATTCCTGCCATTAATTATATTTTAGCGAACCCTATGGATGAAAAACGGGGGGCACGTATTTTAATACTAACATCCCGTCGAGATAGAGTAAGCCAAATCAATTATACCCTTAAACGTCTTACGCGCGACCACAACATGCGTTTTGGTTTTGTGGTCAGTGGTCGTCCTTATCAACCACAAATGCGCTTAATGCGCCGTCCACTAGACCTTATGATTGCGACTCCAGGTCGATTAAATGATTTGATTGACAATAATAAAGCTGATTTTTCAAAGCTTGAAATGCTAATTGTTGATGATTTAACAACTATTTATCATAAAAATATGCATGATTTGTTAGATAAAATATTAGCACAAACCAATCAAGCCAATTGCCCCACAATTGCGTTTATTCGTGATGATAAAGAAGTCACACCTTATGTTCGAAAACTGTTTCCTATTGCAGAAGAGATTGAAGTCGCTGAAGACACTAATCATTCTCCCACACAAAAGAAGAAACAACAAAAACCTAATAACACCGCTAAGAAAAAGCCAATAAAACAGGCTAACAATATACCAGTTAAAAGGATTAAACTGCCTAATATTCCTCATATTGTTCATGTTGCGGATGACTACACGCATAAGATTGCTTTAATGGATCACCTCTTAGATGAGTTTTCGGGTGAACCAACCGTTATCCATACTTCTACACCAAAATCAGCGGATAAACTACTCGATAACCTTGCGAATCACGGGCATTTTGCTGAATTAGCCAAGAATATCCATAAGGATGATTTTCTTTCATCCGACAACACCACTATTATTATCAGCGACCAATGCAAAGTTAGCTTGCCTGAGGCCTGTTCTCAACACTTACTGCACTTTGAATTACCTTATAAAGTTCATAATCACCAAGCACGTCTCAAACACTATGCTATTGATCGGGATGAACCTGCTATTATTCTAGCCGATGGTCGTGACTATGATTCACTTAAAGCGATAGAGGAAAACTTGGGAACACCGCTAGAGCAACATGTCATCCCTGGTTTAGAGCCACTACAACCCTTTGTCTCTCAACGAGAGCCCCAAGAACAAAGCAAAAGCAAAAGCAAAA
>JAGLBW010000084.1 GCA_023146545.1 Cocleimonas sp. | reverse complement strand
CACGAATAGCAGTACCCGAAAAAGCAAACATAATGATAAAAGAAAACCCAATAACAACGCCCATAATAAAAAACGATTACGCAAAGGGCCTCATGGTCGTTTAGACGGTGGAGCAGGACGTAAACGTAAACACGCTCACGTACAAAAACCAAAAACGGATAATTGGCAATCTGATTTTGTAGAACCTAAAGAACGTACAGAACCTAAAAAACGAGTGGTTATTCGTTATAAAGACAGCAAACGTAACTTATTTAAATAACGTTTGAAATTAGAAGATCTACTGCGTTGCCAAGGAATCATCTCTAAAATTTAGAGTTAAAATTTAAAGCCATTCACTATACTCTACGGTTATGTCTTTAAAATATAAATTGAACATCGCTTATTTACTCGCTCTGCTAGTCTTTATTGTTCTAGTGAGCGTTATTGCCATCTTACTGTTTCAAAGTAAAACAAATCCCTCCCCATCCCTGTTATTATCGGCTAATGCTAATGAACATTTAGTCAATCAATTGAATAAAAAATTTTCACTAAAACAGGGTTCTAAGAATGACAACCAAAATATATTACAAGCATTAAACAACACCTTGGAACACCTTCAGGAAAGTAACCAACATCAAGTATTAGCTGCTCTGAATAAATTGGATTTAAGCGCTGCCATTAAATCCTTAGATTCGCTCGCACAACAAGAGAAAAAGCCACGCAATGCGGCAAAATTATGGGTTGATAAAGGTAATTTACAACAATTACAATCTGCGACCCTTGCACAAATCGCCTATCAAAAAGCCAGTGAGTTGGACGCGATGAATATCACCGCATCGAATCGCTTAGGTCATTATTATCGTCAGAAAAAACAATTTGCTTTAGCTGAGGTTGCCTATAACAACGTATTAACCCATTCTCCAAAAAATAGCACAACCCAAGCGGTTGCCTATGCTAACTTTGGTTTACTCTACCAAGCACAAGCCAAACTAAACCAAGCTGAAAAAGCCTATTTAAAAGCCCTAGACATTAATACTCTGCATAATAATAAAGCCAGCATGGCATCAAATAGTGAAAACCTCGCCATTGTTTATAAAGAAAAAAAAGATTTCTCAACCTCAGAGAAACACTACTTAAATACCCTAAGTTATTATCAATCAACGAAGCAAGATAGTCATATCGCACTACTGCACACGGCGTTAGCCAGCCTTTACCATCAAGATCAACAGATTAAAAAATCACAACAGCACTATGAAATTGCACTTAATATTTATTTAAAAAATAAAAATAAACACAAAATAGCGAACCATTACAGTCACCTTGGCATTCTCTATCAACAACAACGTCAAACAGGTAAAGCCTTGATTTTATTTAAAAAATCATTGTCGCTTAACAAGGAAATCAAACAAATCAAAGGAATAGCTGATCAATACGGAAACTTAGGCATTCTTTATCGTTTACAAAAGAACTTTAAACAATCAGAACGGTCACATTTAAAAGCACTAGAGATCTATCAACAACAAGCGTACCGAGAGAGTGTCTCTCAACAACAAACGAATCTTGGCTTTCTTTATCAAGCTTGGGAAAAAACAAAAAAAGCCTGTCTATACTGGCAACAAGCACGAGAAACTTTATTATCTGCAAAGCGTCAACAGCGAGAAAAACGCATTAAGCACATTATTGATAAACATTGCTCAAACTAATGCTTCTTTTGATTATGCTATCTAAAACCTAAAATAAAAAATAAAGACAGCAAGTGATAGGTTCTTTTAATACTTTGAAAATGCTGTCTTTATTTTACAGAGATCATCATAAAAAACAGTCTGTAAATTATTTAATTTAATTATAGATAAACTATATTTATGATGTATACTAAATATACAAAACACATTGGGGGAACAATACTATGGGGAAGCAAACTAAAAAACGCACGACGGTTATTTCATTTTTAATGATTGGAGCATTATTCTGTTCAATTATGGTTGCACTAACCACTTTCTTAGGTGCGGAAGATTATGCAGGTCTCTTTGCTATTGCAGCTGTCGGGTTTGCTATTATTACAGTACCATTTTCAGTTATTGTAAAAGTAAAATCACATCAGGCAACAACAAAAGTTAGCCGCGTTGATCTCTTAAGAAAGCGCTTAATTAACAATAAGCCATTAAGATCCTAGTACCGTTGTAACAGCTAAGCTCTAAAAAAAAGCCACCTAACAATAAATATTGTTAGGTGGCTTTTTTAATTCTCAGATAAATCCAACACTGGTTAAACTTATTTAGCCTATTTTTAATATCAATAAACTAACCTTGATAACAATAGTCATCCGCTCTGAAGTTATCATCGCCTTAAATATTCTTTTATCATTGCTTCAGTTAGATCGCCTGAATTAGTATAAAATACTGATCCCAATAGCGATTTTTAAATAGGGAAAAGGGAAACCTTTGAAGTAACCTCATTGAACTCCAACCCCTTTAGTCGTTATCAGTATTGGAAAACCCTGCGTAGAATTGTCTACTATCTTCCGATATTCCTCGCACTTTGAATTAAATCCAAGCATAACGGGAGAAGTTATCAAACATCAACAGGGTCATAAATAAGCATTATGAGTAATCTAATCCTCTGAAATAAGTTTCAAAAACAAAAAAACACAAACCGTACGGTTTGTGTTTTTTTGTTTTTGAAGGCTAATCTAGCCTTCCCACGATGGGCAATTTATTGCACTTTAGTCTTTGTATTTCAACTCCTATATTCAGCTAATCATTTAAACTCTAAATCATTAGTTAAACGAGGTAATCATTATACTCACATCAAAGATACAACGGGGTTAACGAGAGTGTTGCCATTGATTAAAAAGCCCGAACACAAAGGTTCCTGCTAAAATACCAAAGGCAACGGCCAGCCCTGACATTTTACCTTCGCCTACCATCGCCATCGCAGTACCTGGACAAGATGCGGTTAACCCCCAACCGATACCGAATATCAGTGCGCCAACAACTAAACGTCGCGAGAACGGTGCAGGAAAATAAGACATTTCATCTTGATCAATAATTGTCTTTGCTTGCATACGACTCAACATCCACATACCTGTTATGCCTGTCAGAACGGCCATACCTAACACAATAGGTAATTGGAAATCCTGAAATAAAAACATTTGAGCTTGTAGATCAAAGTTCGTTGCACCGATGCTCACTAATAAAAAACCAAATATTGTGCCCAATACCGTTGACGCAAGATTTAACGCCACTTTATTGTCTGGTTTTACCTCTTCAAGTTGTACTTGACTTACACTTTCCATCTTACTCGTCTCATTGCCCATAATGATGCCCCCTCATGGTGTCCCCGATCAAAATCTATCTGTATAATTTACCATAGCCCTATGGTGTTTTGTTCATACAGTACTTAATACCTTAAAGCTTGCTTCAAGCCTGATATTCATCAGTCCCACCCGATAACTATCAATGGTCTATTTAAGCTCTTTTATCACGTTACCCCGTCCCTAAAAATAAAAGCTGTACCGTAACCAAAGCGCTAACAAAAAATATGACTCCTGCAACTAAGCTGGCTTTATTTAAAACCGACCCGCCTGCTAATACGTGACCTGTTGTACAACCCCCTGCCATACGTGATCCAAAGCCTAAAAAAGCACCGCCTAAAACTAATACCGCAATTTTAAGCGCATCGCTATCGGGTAAAACCGTCTCATACATTCCCATGTCAAAAGACCAAGAAAAGTGCTGTTGTACCACTAAGGCATGAATCAAACCGCCTAAGGGTAAACCCAGAATAAAAAAGAATTTCAAAGGGTCTAACACACCGTATTTACCTAAGTTGTTACTCGCTTTTTTGACAAGACATGCATACCCTGTTGAAGAACCTGCGCCTCTTCCCAAAATTATAAAATGTAATACGATAAACCACCCGAGTAACAAACCACCTAACCATGCTGCTATTACGTAACTGTCCACAACTATTTCCCCACTAATCAATGTTGTTTATTTTATTGATACCTTATTCTTACTATTGAATGCCCATAATCTGTAATATTGCCATCACATTATCAATTTGAATGAATAAGTGTTGTATCTCTAACTGGTAGGTTAAATTTAGCATAAGATTAATTTTTAGTACACATAGATTTTAATTATTTATGTGACATTAATGGAATTAATCACCGTTAATGTACAATAACTATCTTACTATTTTTGTTACTATATTAATAAATACTTATTAAGCATATACTTATATAGATGACTCAAAACAACCATAAAATACCGATGAAATATAAAATATATTTTATCCATTAAGCGACATGTCCTCTTTTTTTATAATGGATTAAATTAATCCTCTGTAACGGGATAAAAAACATGCACCTTCTCCACTGTTTTTAAGTAATAATTCTCTCGCAGGCATTATTATATTTACCACCATTTAAGGACACTAAGAAAGAATAAAAACTTATAACTAACAATGATATAACTACCTTTATGAAAACAATTTCTCAACGTATTGCCAACGAATTAAAAATTAAAGAACAACAAGTTATTGCCACCATTCAACTTTTAGATGAAGGAGCTACCGTTCCCTTTATTTCACGCTATCGAAAAGAAATAACAGGGGGATTAGATGATATTCAACTGCGTTCTTTAGACCAACGTTTAGTCTATATCAGGGCATTAGACCAACGCCGTCTTGCCATCATTAAACGTATTGAGGAGCAGCGAAAATTAAGCAAATCACTGCACCTTGCCTTGAATGAAGCAGATACAAAAACACGACTGGAAGATTTATATCGCCCTTTTAAGCAAAAAAGACGGACTAAAGGACAAATTGCTATTGAGGCAGGAATTGAACCCTTAGCCGATAGTTTACTCAATGACCCAAAACAAGACCCCGAAACACAAGCACAAGCTTATATCAATGAAGAGGAATGCTTCAAAAAAGCCTTTATTGATACGAAAGGTGTACTGGATGGGGCTAAATTTATCCTAATGGAACGTTTTGCGGAAGATGCTGATTTAGCAGAAAAGCTGCGACAGGAAATCAATGAAAAGGGGAAGCTGTATTCTACCGTGGTGAAAGGCAAAGAAACTGAAGGTGAAAAATACCGTGACTATTTTGATAATAAAGACCGTATTAATAACATTCCATCTCACCGTGCATTAGCTTTTTTTCGAGGGCGCAATGAAGGTTATTTACAGCTTAAAATTGATATTGAATATAACCCTGATACCCTCCACCCTGCTGAGTCCATTATCATGCAACAGATTGGCTTTAGACCTCAGCAACGAGTAGCGGATAAATGGTTAAGTGATGTGGTACGGTGGACATGGCGTATTAAATTACATTTACGTTTAGAAACGGAGTACTTAAGCCAACTACGCCAACAAGCCGAAGAGGAAGCGATTAAGGTCTTTGGACGAAATATTAAAGATTTATTGTTAGCTGCTCCCGCAGGTCAACGTGTCACCTTAGGACTTGACCCTGGTTTACGAACGGGTGTAAAAATTGCAGTCGTTGATAGCACAGGTCAATATTTAGATTCAGCCGCTATTTTTCCTCATGCCCCTCGGAATCAATGGGATCAGTCAATTAGCACCTTAGCCAAACTTTCTTCACAGTATAAAGTCGAACTATTGGCCATTGGCAATGGCACTGCATCACGAGAAACCGACAAGCTCTGTGCGGAATTAATCCAAAAACACCCTGAACTTGGGCTACAAAAAGTAATGGTCAGTGAAGCTGGTGCTTCAATTTATTCGGCATCAGAACTCGCTTCTAAAGAATTTCCTGATTTAGATGTCACAATTCGGGGAGCCATTTCAATTGCACGGCGCTTACAAGACCCTTTAGCCGAATTAGTTAAAATTGAAGCAAAATCAATCGGTGTTGGTCAATATCAACATGATATTAATCAAGTACAACTGGCAAAAAACTTAGATACTGTTGTTGAGGATTGCGTTAATCGTGTCGGCGTTGAAGTCAATACCGCATCAGCCGCACTCTTACGCCGTGTTGCAGGTTTGAATCAAACGATTGCCGAAAATATCGTTACGCTACGAAATGAAAAGGGACGTTTTAAAAACCGAAAGGCTCTTAAAGCAGTACCCCGTTTAGGTGCAAAAGCATTTGAACAAGCCGCAGGTTTTTTGCGTATTCATCAAGGAGAAAATCCCCTAGATACGTCAGCCGTTCATCCTGAATCTTATGGTATCGTCGCTAAAATAGCGAAAACAAAACATTGTGATATTGCACAACTTATTGGAGATCAGTCATTATTAAAAACACTTAACCCTAAAGATTATGTTGATGATCAATTTGGACTGCCAACGGTCATTGATATTATTAATGAGCTGGACAAACCAGGGCGTGATCCTCGTCCCGCATTTAAAACCGCTCACTTTAAGGAAGGTGTAGAAAAAATAACAGATGTAAAAGATGGCATGATATTAGAAGGTACGATTACTAATGTCACTAATTTTGGCGCATTTGTCGACATTGGTGTACATCAAGACGGATTAGTGCATATTTCTGCTTTAGCCAAGCAGTTTGTTAAAGACCCGCATAGTATTGTAAAAACAGGTGATATTGTAAAAGTAAAAGTGATGGAAATAGATATTATACGTCAACGTATTGCATTGAGTATGCGCTTAGAAGATAAAATAGAGCCGCGCTCACCAAAAAAATCAGAACACCCTACAAAAAAGCAGCCATCAAAAGCACTACCGCGAAAAAAACAAGCATCAAAAAATAAAATGCCCATCAACAATGCCTTTGCCGATGCTTTTGCAAAAGCCAACAGGAAATAAAGTGATGAATAAACCCATTCGATTATTAGTGACAGGCGGTACTTTAGATAAACAGTATAATGAATTGAGTGGTGAGCTTATTTTTGCTGAAACACAACTCCCTAAAATGCTCAAACAGGCACGTTGCCACGCTAATATTCAGATAGAAACTTGTCCAATGAAAGATAGTTTAGCAATGAATGATAGCGATAGAGAACACCTTGCACAGGTTTGTCTTAAAGCAAGTGAATCACAGCTTGTCATTACACACGGTACCGATACCATGACACTAACAGCAGCTCATCTAGCATCTCAACTAAAAAATAAAACCATTGTACTTTTGGGCGCTATGATTCCTTATCCGTTTAAAGATTCAGACAGTTTATTTAATTTAGGCTCTGCTATCAGCGCGGTACAATGTTTACCCCCTAATATCTATATCACCATGAACGGTAAAATTTTCAGATGGGATCACGTTGTAAAAAACCGAAAAATGGGGTGTTTTGAAGCTATTAATCACTGACCTCCCCCTTACAACCTTACTTATTTTTCCGCCACTGAATCTCGGAGTGTCCTATTATTAATACACCATCGAATAAACAGCTCCAAGATGACCTTCGCACACAGGGTTATACTATTTTACAGCATGGAGAAAAGACAAACCCTGTGTGGCATCATACCTTTCAGGGTCTAGCATTAGATGCAGTGACTTTTAAAGACAGTTGGGATGATTTACCTGCGGATAATTTTTTAAGTGATGGCGGACATTATCGTTATCGCCGTTATGCTGTTTTTACTTGGAATAAAGGGTTACTTTCCCTGCTTCCTCATGAACCTCATTATCAAAGCACCTACCGCAATGCAATGAATGGCGGTATTTACCGTGATTTTGAACCCTTTAAGTCCAGCACTCTAAAAAACAACTTATTTAAAAAGATTATTAACCAATGTATCAACCTTATCCGCTTTAAGCAGGAAAATCAGTGGCGTATCCAAGCCCATCAATTCCGAATTCAAGCCAATAATGACGAGGTTGGACGACCAACACCTGAAGGCATTCATAAAGACGGTGCAGATTTTATTTTGATTATGTTATTACAACGAAAAAACATTCAGGGCGGTATTAATCATATCTACACTGACAATAAACAACTCCAGTCCAGTGTGACACTTGAAAATTTTGGTGATGCCATTCTATTAGATGACCATAAAGTATGGCACGGGGTTAGTGAGATTCACGCCCTAGATAATAAACAATTAGGTTATAGAGATGTATTGGTTCTCACATTTCACAAAAATTAAGGCAAGTACATCATGATTATCACATGACAATAATGGCAGTTTTCCTCAAAAATGTCAGTTAATGACAATGATAATCACTAAAAAATACAACACTATAAAATAAAAAACGTCTACCTATCAAAGTATTATAAAAAATAATAAACGTTGGCACTGCTTTTGCAATTGTATAGATAACATTAATATCTAATCGCCAAAATAACGAGGTGGCGAACAAGCTTTAACCCTTATTCATCCTTAATGAAGGAAAATCTCTGAGATTAAGAGTGACCTCATTCATAATAAAAATATCATCGATCTCAATGAGATGCCTTTTCTATATCTGTTTAAAAAGTACATTATTTACATTATAAATTTTACCAGCAAGCCCCTAAGATTAAGAGCAACCTATTCATAAAAAAATAAAAACGTTGCCAATCTTACCTTGGTGCTCCTTACCTTCCCCTGTAAACGAGTACCATTTTATTCAAGATAAAATAAAAATAACTGTTTTATCTTAAATGCCCTAAATCAGTATTAGCCTCACCGATTTAAGGATTAGTTTTACTAGCAAGCCCTTGAGATTAAGAGCAATTTATTAATACCAAAAATAAAAACATTGCCGATCTCTTCTCGGTACTTACTTGCCCTCCCCTGTAAGTAAGTACCTCTTTAATTTCATCGAAAAAGATTTGAACCATTCAATAATAAGTCTTTATGGTTTGCTTCTTCTCTTTAACGTTGATCCATTATTCATCAACGTAGATAAAACGGCAAACCTACACACTATAAACTGTCCTATTTAAGTGACAGTCGAATGTCATCAAAGCCCAGCGAGGGAAAAATAACGACAAGCGAGCACTTGAATAAATTTAAACGTTTATAAGCACCTACTGTTTTATAATTAATCGTTTGTCACCTCAAGGAACGGTTGGAAAACCCAGTCCAACCCAGCCTTGCATTCCATTACGGTAGTATTTTATCTTTTCAACAGGATAACCTAAATGAATCAGTGATCTTACATTGATCGTTGTTTGTTCACACCATGTTCCATTACAAAAGAGCACCAATGTTTTTGCATCTGAAAAATCAAGAATGTCTTTTACTTTATCGGCTTCAAAATATTCATTGATTACCGTCTCGTTCTCAACGAGAACACCAAATTTAAGGGTTAATGTATCTATCATTTTTTGTGCTGTCACACCGACTTCACGCGACAATGAAATCCACGGGACATTAATCGTGCCTGGAATTGTTGAAGCCACCGCCCAGTCTGCGGTACGTGAATCAACAATAGTTAAGCTATCATCACCTTCACTCTTTTGTACTAAATAATCTAGAAACTCAAGTTCACCTATGGTTTCAACACCTTCTGCAATTGTCATCGGTTGCACACAAAAAGGGGGGCAAGGACGAGAGGTTTTTGCAAACATAGGCGGAAGTACAGCATCATTATCTTTTGCACGCATAATTTCAAAAGGCTTTCCATCATGCTGAATAATAATCTGATTAAGCCCTCGTGTAATCGCAACAGGGCGATGTTCAACAGTAGCCGTTTTTCCTTTTGATAAATTTAAAGCTTCCAGTATTTTTGAAAGAGCCATTAATGACATCCCTTTGAGATATGACAATCGAACCGATTATTATACCCTTTATCCATTATTATTTATGCAATAATGGTTTAAAAAAGTTTAAACTATGCCATCTTTATTATTCTTAATGCTCCAACACTTTTTTCACAGACTATCTTTAAATTATGGCAGATCATTTAATTATAAAAACAAGCTCGCTTGGTGATATTGTTCATATGTTACCTGCCCTTACAGATGCCGCTCGGTGTATACCGTCTATACAATTTGATTGGGTCGTTGAAGAAAACTTTGCACCTGTTCCGCGGTGGCATCCTAATGTAAATCGAGTGATTTCTTTAGCCATTCGACGTTGGCGGAAGGATTTAAGGTCGAAACAAACAAGGCAACAGGTCAAACAATTTAAACAACAATTGCAACAACAGCACTACAAAAAAATAATTGATACTCAAGGATTGATAAAAAGTGCCGTTGTCACACGTTGGGCTAAAGGTGAACGTTGGGGGTATGATAAAAACAGTATTACAGAATCATTAGCCTGTTGGTTTTATCAAAAAACAGTGTCTGTGTCTCGCCAACGACATGCTATCACTCGAAACCGTGAAATATTAGCGCAAACATTGGGTTATTCGATTAAAAATTTACCGTTAGATTATGGTATTTCAGCAGATCAGAACACCCCATTACCTCAGTCATTAACACCGACATCACGCTACCTTATTGCTTTTCATGCTACCAGCAGGGAAGATAAGGAATGGTCATTAACACGTTGGGATGCGTTTATTCCTCAGATAACTCAACAGGGCTACTGCATTTTATTCCCTTGGGGAAATCAGCGTGAGTATCAAAGGGCGAAGCAGTTAGCAGAAACGCATCACAATGTCATTTGCTTACCCCAATGTAGCTTAGATGAATTAGCAACGTTAACTCAACGTGCTACTGCTGTGATTGGTATGGATACAGGACTTATGCATATTGCTGCAGCCTTCAATCAACGCGGTATTGCACTGTATCCTGTTACTCAACCTCAGCTAACAGGGGTATTAACCACAACACCAAATAAGATAGAAAGTTTATCAGGAAAAGACGCATTAGATGTTGATTTTGTTGCTAATAAAATGTTGTCTATTTTAGGTTTTTAGGTACAACCCGTCATCTTTTGTTGACTAACAATACCCAAATTTTTACTTCAAACGCTCCAATAAATGTTTCGTTTCTATTTGTTGTTTTTGACTTCCTTCTTCATAAGCTTCCTTCAGTATTTCAATGGCAGCATCGGGCATGTCCATATCCATATAAGCTCTTGCCATATTGATCTTAATCGCGGCTTCCTTTGACTCTGCTTCACTTGCCGATGCAATAATATCGGGAACAGGTGTAGAAATGGCTTTATTTTTAGGTTTCGTTCCACTCTTTTCTTCAAAGTGATCTTTGATTGATATTTTTTTAGGTTCAGCTCTCGGAGCGGATAAGGAGGTATCCTCTGTAGTGCCTGTATTTTTAGATGGCGCAAGCGAACGTTTAAATAAGTACCCCAATAACATTAATAAGGCAAGGACAGGAAGCAACCAACCCCATAGTGGCATCTTAAAGGTTGAGTCACCACTTTCAGCAACATCCGTCTTAATAAGGTCTGTGATCTGGGTTGAATTATCAAGTGGTGGTGGGGATGATATTTCAGACTCAGATTCAGGCTTAACACCACTAGCAAGCTTCTCTTCTGCTTCACCAATTTTTTGATCAATGCGTTTTGTTTCTTCGGTACGATTCGCTAACTTTTCCTCTAAAGCACCTATTTCTTGTTTCGATCGACTAATTTCAAGGTTTAACGCTTCGACTTCTTCTTGTTTTTTACCAAGCTCACTTCGTAGTACCGATAAGCGTTGTTGTAACTGGCTATTTTTACCTTTTAAATCATTAATCAGATCATCTTTTCTTGCCCCTTCCGTTGTTGTATTCGATTCCGCCAACGTATCCAAGGTTGATTCTAACGTTGTTATTTTTTCTTTGAGCTGCTCTAGTTCAGTTGCTTTATTTTTCTTTTCTGATTCGAGCCGATCTATTTTACCTTGTTGTGTTTTTAAGGTGTCTTTTAAAACTTTTGGTATTTTATTATCCGTATTGGCTTGATCCTTCGTTGCCTTCTGTTTTGATAGCATTTCTTCAAGTTGGGTTACTTTGCTCTTTAATGACTCAAGCTCAAGGTTTTTAGTCCCTTCTTTTTTTTGTGACTTAGCCGTATTAGATAGCGTTGATTCTGATTCAACTTTATTTATTTGACGATTTTTTATTTCTCGTTCAATTTCGTCAATTTTATTTTTTGTTTTGGTGTCGTTACGAACAGATGGTTCAATTTTATTGAGTGCTTCGACCGCCTTCCCTTCATCCTCTTTATCAACAACTGCAATGGTATCATCAAGGGGTTCAACTGAAAAATTACCTGTTTTCCCTTTTTTAAAATAAACTAAATGTTCATTAATGGTTGTTGTCGCTTGGTTATGATCAATGGTTGCTATCAGCCTTTCTTTTGGCAGGTGAAGCGTTACACCGCCTAATAAAAAGTGAATATTTCGACCAATAAAGGCATCAGGATTAGCCCGCAAAATCCCCATCATAATTTGTTGCTTGGTAAGTTTTGATCCCCTATAGTGTTGTAAAACAATTTTTCCGAGCGTGTCATTTCCTTTAACAGGACCATAGGTGGATTTTGCTAGTTTAAAATCAAGCCTTTCCGCATAACTAATCGGCACAAAGAGCAGACCTAATATTAGTAGGGGAACTAAAAAGAATATTTGATTAATACGTCTTTTAAATATAAATTTTATTTCTTTGATACGCATCATACACTTTCCGCTTAAAGCACCATTAAATCCTAAACAATATCCCTTTATTCAGAACATACTCATAAAAAGAACACAAAAGCCCCTTTCCTATAATCATTGACTCAGCTCACTAAAAGTCCATTTTTACTATAAGCGCTTACTTAACGATCGTGCGACAACTGTTGATATAAGTTAGCAGCTTATCGAGTTAGCCTTGTTTTCTTAAAGCCAATGATTACAATATTTTAGCTGTGCTTTCTGCTGCTCTTTTTACGTCGAGGAAAATCAAACCCAATCTCGCATTCGGTTTAGCCAAAACGGTAAGTACTGCTTCGTGTCCTGCATGTGTCATTAAGATATAACCACTATCCCCTTTAATAAGCACTTGTTCTAACGCACCCCGACCTAATTCTTCTGCTGTTCTATCTCCTAGAGACAGCATTGCCGCACTCATTGCGCCCACACGATCCTCATCCATGCCTGCAGGTAAAACAGCAGCCATCATTAAACCATCAGTAGAAAGTACGGCAGATGCTTCTATATCAGCCGTAGAGCCATTCAAATCACTTAGAATAGAGTTAAGCATTTCAGAACGCATAAGTGTTTCCTCTGTTTACATTATCGTTAATTATCTATGTTATTTAGATAGATTGGTCTTTACATAAAATAAGCGCAAAAAAATTGAGAACATCCCCGTCAATTTTTTTGTCTTTATCGTGATGCAAGCTATTTGTTTTAAAGGCTATTTAACTCATATCGTAGCGAGTTGATAACGCCCATATGATTTCTTTAAAATTATTTTGATTGAATTGGGGCATTCCAGCCACAATTAGGGTGAAAAAATCATCACCGATATACACTGGCCAAAAGCCAATTTCGCTATTTCCCGAAGAGTCAACCAGACCTAAAGCCTGTTGTCGATAACCCAAATTGCCTTTCAATACAGATTTATGATGTTGGTATACTTTGGTTAAACTCGCACTCATTGCAGCAAGCTCTTCAGCCACTTCATGAGGAAAGCCTGCCGCACCAAGATATAACCCTTGAGAACCTGCTAAAACGACTTTTCCTTCATTAGATAATGACTGTAGTTTTTCCGAAAGGAGTTCTTCGAGCGAATGTTGTGGTGCATCTTCTGGATCTTCTGTGCCATAAATAAACCCCGCATCTTGCAACCAATGTACAAATTCCAATGCATTTTTCTTTTTTAAACCACTAAAAGCACAAGCTACTTTTATATTAAACAGCGGAGTTTCTAGCTGACGCAATATATTGTGTAAAAAGTTCCGCCCTGGCTCATTTTTGTTTTCCTGCACCGCATAATAACAACCTGCGGGAGTAACACCTAAATAGAGATCTTGCTGGGGAACATAATTACTCATTATTAAGACACTCCTGGGTCTAAAGACAATAAAAGTCCCTGAATTAATACCGAAACATCTTTTCTTGATCGAGCATCTACTTCAAAAACAGGCGATGTGTAACCTAACTCCGTTAACCACTGTCGGTAATTATCAATATTAGGGGTACGCTGTAGATCCATTCTTGTTACACCCACAACCATTTGTTGATCATCGATAAACTCTTTGAAAGCATTGGTATAAAATTTTAAATCTTGATAGGGATCTTGACGCGTATTATCCATTAATAAAATTAAACCAATGCCACCTTTAGTCAAAATTTTCCACATAAAGTCAAATCGCTCTTGACCTGGTGTGCCGTATAAGTGAACACGCTCAGTCTCACTCACATTAATCACACCATAATCCATTGCAACCGTCGTATTGTGTTTACGCTTTTGTGTCATATCCGATGCACTTTGGTCAGTTGTCACAGGAGCAATATCACTAATGGATACAATCGCCGTCGTTTTTCCCGAACCAACTGGACCTGTAAAGATGATTTTTCTATTAACTACACTCATCATGAACCTCCCCCGTGTAATAGGCGCTTAAATAAGCGCGAAATTAAGCCGCTGCCTTTTTTCTTTGGTTTAGCTTTCATTTGTTGTTTTACTTTTTTAGGATTTTGCTCAACTAAATCAAGTGCTTCTGCGCCATTATAAAAAGCAAAAACATAGCGTTGAGGAATTTCCAGTTTGTTTGCCATTTCAACCAAGGTATCAGGAGAATAATGCCACAAGGCGGCAATTCTCATACTGTAAGGAAAGGCTTCGACACGGGCAAAGCTCGGCCAATATTTTAAAACTGTTTTTTTATTAATATCCAGTGTCGCGGGTAAACGTCCTTGAGATACTAACAGGCTACTTGTCCACAAAAAATATTCTAAACTGTGGATATATTCAGGTTGTCGACTCATTTGTAAGGCTAATTTATCCGTTTCAATACTGCTCAGTATATGAAGCGTGATGTCATTTGATCCAATGCGAGCTTTGGAGAACTCAACAAAGCTTTTATCTTGAATGGAAAATTCAGTAAAAACCTGATGCTCATTGGGCAATACGTGTACAGAGTAAAGTGATGATTTAATTTCGACAACTTGCTGTGATTGTTTGGCTAAACGTACGCCCCCGACGAGTTTAGAAATAAAATGATGTTCGGGAGTATAGCGTAATTCATCCTGATGAAAACTATTTGTATCCTCATTTTCACCGCATAATTCATTCCAACGTTTTTTCTTTCGCGCTATTTTTGCAGCAATTGCTTCTTTATTAGCGACTTGAGGTATAACCGTTTTAGGTGAAATAACCTCATTATGTATAGGTGCTATTTCTGAGGGAGATTGTGTTGCTTGTGGTGCTGACTTTGCTGTTTCGGAAACTAATGATGCAACCGATGCTTGTTCTTGTACCTTTGCTTTTTTAGGTAGAATGGCATTTGTCTTTTGATCCAAGTGAGTGATCGGGGTTGCCAATACAGGTTTTTGTGGCATCGTTTCCCTAAGCCCATCAGGGTCTTTATCTCTTCTTATAGAGGGTGATGAGGGGGTTGCTTTCAATAAATTACTAACGGATAACGCGGCGGCAATTAGATTTTTTGAGGAAAGAGGTTTGGAAACCCAAACAGCATTCTCGGCTTGAGGGTCATAGGTCGATAAGATGATCCTTGGTCGATGAGAGCTTGCATATTCACGTTTCCAATGCGCCTCAGCTCCAGGAAAATCATAGTCAATAATATAGGCTTCAACTTCGGAAGGATTCTCACCAATCTTAAAGACTTTATTTCCTACCCCTGAAATAAAAAACTTTAAGATAGCCTCATTCTGTTGACTGATATCCATTAATTCAACAACTAATGGTTTTTTTGAGGATTGATTAAACATTAAAAATGACCCATTTTATTATTTTTTAACTCCACGAATTAGAAGTTTTTTGGCATGCTTTCCATTCTTCAGAAAGGGTAACGCCTTGTTTTAATAATTGCTGTGATAATTTATCAAATTGATTTTTATTTTTACTGTATTGATAAATCGTCAATAGCTCTTTTTCGATTTCTTCGGATTCTGGCGCTTTTAAAATAGCCTCCTCCAAGAGTTGTTGTGCGACATCTAACTGTCCATAATCCAAACAAGCTCGTGCTTCTTCAAGCACACTAACATACCCTGTATCTAAAACTTCAGCCCGTTCTTCTTTAACCAGTGGTTCCCCACCATAACTACCTGTACTCAGTACAGATCCTAAATGCCACCAGTGTTGTACTTTATTACTTTTTGTATTTTGTGTTGTCCATTGATTAAAGAAGGCGTACTCTTCTTTACTTAAGTATTGCTCAGACAACATTAGCAATTGTTTTCTTAAAGGGTAACCGTGATTATCTAATACTAAAAACAAATCCTGTAACGAACCAGGCAGAAATTTTTTAACATCTTGATTATTTTGCCCCAAAAGAATGCGCTGTGTATGTACTCTCAAATCAAGAGGGTAGCGCACAATGTGATGCGATAATGCTCGCCAAGCCGTTAAGGGAGGATAGTCACTCATTACTTGCAGATGTCGTTCGTCTGCTAGACCAAAGGAATAACTCATATCAAATGAATCAGGAAATAAGGATGATTTGTTGGCCATTTTACCTAACTTTAACCTTGTAGAGTTGGTTCACGTCAATTACTATTAAATTTCAGTCCAAGATGACGTGCTAAAGAGTCAGCACTTAATAGATATATCTTTCACTATACCCATCTTCGAATTGCGTGTCCAAAATTGATTTATAAATGGTGTATCGGTATCGTTTTTTACTATAGAACAGATATTGACAATAACGGGATAAAAATCAAGCTTGTTAAAGGAAAACTATGGTTTTTTTAATTCTACAAATGGCGCTATTATTAATTATTGCTGTCTCGATTGGTACCATATTAGGATGGTGGCTCAATAAACTAAAAACAAAAAAAGCACTTGCTGATGCAGCCCCTACTGTTGAAGCAACCCAAGGTCGGGAATTGGTCTTAAAAAACCAATTGGACAAATGTTTTGATGATAATGTTGTTCTTCGTAGAGAGCTAAAATTTGCACAAAGTCATCAAGTAACAGAAGAAGACGATAGTCCTGAGCAACTTAATAGAGAAGAACTACAAGAAAAAATTAATGTACTGATGGACGACTTACAAATGCGCGAGGATACCGTTGTCTCATTAACTCAAGAACTTAAACAACTACAAAAGCGATCAAATAATAACCCCTAATTATCCATCATATTTTCTCATACTGAAATCTATTTCTTTATATCCATCGTTTATTCACCGTAAAGCTAGGACAAGGATCTCATGATAGAAAATAACCTTCAAGAATTACTCAATAACGATACCGAACATTCCATTCTCAAAAGTAATACAAAACTCATGGGTGATTTGTTTTTTTCAGGCGTATTACGTGTCTTTGGTCACATCACGGGTAATATTATTTCCAGCGATAATACCAGTAACTACCTTATTTTAGAGAAAGGGAGTGAAATTAATGGGGAAATTAGAGCCACTAATGTTCTTGTTTACTCCAAAGTTTCGGGCGATATTTTCGCTTTCAACCGACTCAGTCTTAAATCCGAAGCCACTATCCAAGGTAATGTCAATTACAATGAATTAGAGATGGATCAAGGTGCGACTATTAACGGCACATTATCCGCAATCGAACTTTAGGAGCTTAAAGCTCTGTTAATATTTAATGATCTTTTCATTTTTTAGCTCACTTTTTTTTCTAACACCCAGTGAAAGAACAAGCGACTATAAAAGAGCAATTAATAATCAAATACTAACAAGAGTCCACATTTCATGAGCGAAAATTTTAACCGTGCTATCCGTAGCTTTGTCCTTCGCCAAGGTCGTCTTACCAAAGGTCAAAAATATGCATTGGAACATCTGTGGCCACGTTACGGTATTGAAACTAATAATGAACCGTTAGATTTTAATACACTTTTCATTAACAGTGCCCCGATTACTTTAGAAATTGGCTTTGGCAATGGGGAGTCTTTAGCTCAAATGGCAAAAGCAGCTCCAGAGCAACATTTTATTGGTATTGAAGTCCACCGACCAGGGGTTGGACGGTTATTACACTTAATTGAAGAATATCAATTAGATAATTTACGGGTGATTCATGACGATGCAGTCGAAATAATGAAACACTGTATTCCAAAACAATCATTAGACTGTCTGCAACTGTTTTTTCCTGATCCTTGGCATAAAAAAAGACATAATAAACGTAGAATTATCCAAGATGAATTTGTTCAACACGTTCACTCCCTACTAAAAGAAAGCGGTACGTTTCATCTTGCCACAGACTGGAAACCTTATGCTCGACACATGAGCAAGGTAATGGAAGCCAATGCCCACTTTCAAAACTGCGCCCCCTCACCTTTTTCAGAACGACCTGAACATCGCCCCCTTACAAAGTTTGAAAAGAGAGGGCTAAAATTAGGACACGGCGTATGGGATTTGCTTTATAAAAAAATATAACGCCCTACTCCAAACATCTCTATTTTTAAGGTTTAAATTGATGTATAAACCGTTGTGTTGTGTACTGAATATCTTGCGCTGAAAATAAGCTGCTGATCACTGCCACCATATCGGCTCCCGCATCGATTAAAGGGGGCGCATTTT
>JAGLBW010000083.1 GCA_023146545.1 Cocleimonas sp. | reverse complement strand
CTGTTTGTCTCTCAACTCACAGGGATTCCTGACACTCAATACACGCTAATAAAACAATCAAGACTCACTGCTATTAGCATCTTACAAGATCAGCTTAAAGCGTCTGAAAAAGGTAAAAAAACGGGGATGATCAATTTGGTGCTAGAAGGCAGCAACAAACCCTTGCTCATTGAAATTCTCAATCATATTTCCAACACCTATATCGATCAAAATAAAACCCGTAGCGCTGAAGAAGCAAAAAAAGCGCTGCACTTTCTCGAGGGAGAAATTAAACCGTTAAAAAACAAAGCTGAAACAGCAGAAAATAAATTAAGAGTATATAAAACAGATCATACAACAGCTGACATGCTGATTGAAACACAAAACCTCTTAAAAGTCGAAGCCGAGATTGAAACTGATATTCAAAAACTTTCGTTCAAACAAGAAGAGTTAAGTCTTAAATACACACTCAACCACCCCAGTATGCGCGTTGTTCTCTCTCAAATTGGTGAATTAAAAAAGAAAAAGAAGAGAATTGAGAAAGAAAAAGGAAAATTGCCCGTCCAACAACAAGAGCTACTGGGATTAGAGCGCGACTTTAAGGTGGCGAATATTTTATATCATGATCTCAATAATAAAATTCAAGAATTCAAAATTGCTGAAGCTAGCAGTATAGGCAATGCTTACCTCATTGATAAAGCAGTTGTTTTCGATGCTGTTGTTAAACCAAAAAAATCTTTAATTTTAGCGATAGGTACAATATTAGGATTAATGCTCGGTATTGTTACCGTTTTTCTGCGTAAAGCATTACATCAAATGGTTGATGATCCCGAACAATTAGAGCTAGTTACAGGTATTCCTGTTTACGCCACGGTTCCTCTCTCCACAGCGGTCAGTCTTACCCGAGGTCTGCGCGATCGAAAGAAACAAAAATCACTGCTTGCTTTAGATAACGCTGATGATCCTGCCATTGAAAGCTTACGCAGTTTACGCACCAGTTTACATTTTGCTTTAATGGAAGCCAAAAATAATATTGTAATGATCACAGGTCCTTCTCCTGAGATAGGAAAATCATTTATTTCATCTAACTTTGCGGCGGTTTTATCATCCAGCGAACAAAGAGTCCTCCTAATTGATGCCGATATGCGCAAAGGCTATTTGCATAATCTACTAAATGTTGGTATGTCACCCGGTCTTTCAGGACTGATTACCCAGAAACACACCCTAGAGGAAACGATCCATACCATTAAATTAGGGAATAACAGTTCGATGGATGTAATAACTCGTGGACAAACACCCCCTAATCCCTCTGAGCTATTAATGCACAGTCATTTTGAAACTATGCTGAATCAACTATCCAGTCGATATGATCTTATTTTAATTGATACCCCTCCTGTTCATGCTGTGACAGATCCTGTCATAATTGGTGCGTTTGCAGGGGTTACCTTTATGGTAGCAAGGTATAACCAACATGCGATGAAAGAAATTGAACACGCGATTCAACGCTTATCTCAAACAGGCATAGAAACGAAGGGGTTTATCTTCAATGCCTATGTTCCAAAGAAAAGAGGTGGTAGTTATGGTTATCAATCTTACTATGGCGAGTACAAATCAAATTGATGATTACTTCTTTTTCTTAAAATGATTCATTTTCAACTGTTTAATCACAAAACGACCGAGGTGGAGCGATTGTATTATTTTTCCATTAGATTGTTTGCCATTAATAATTTCAACAAGCTTTGAAGCACAATACCCACTGGTCGTTAATCCTCTGGAACCTAACCCTGCTAGGACAAATAAACCGTGCTGATACTGAGCAACAGGATAAGTTTTCCAATACTTGCCTTGATGGAGATCAGCATAGTTTTGTTGGTACTGTTGTTGATTAATAACCGCTCCCACATAAGGGAAACGATCAGGGGTTGTGACACGAATTGCCGCATGACTACTCTGAATTTTCCCTAAAGCATTAGAGAATTCAGGTAAATATTGATAGAGTTGCTCTTGATTTATCTTATCCGATTTTTTATCAATTAAAGCACAATACTTATTACGTTCAAATGTTGCACCAAAAATATGGCACTCATTAATCGCAGGGGTTAAGTAGCCTTTATGACCGATAATACACTTTAATTTTTTTGATAAGCGTGAGGCAATTGCTTCCGTTGTTTGACCTAATACAGGCATCATCGGTAAATATTGAGTGTGTTTAAATTGCTGCAAATCTTTTCCATTAGCAATAATAACCAACGCTGCTTTTGCAATCACTTTACGCTTTGCATCTCGCACACACCATTGCTGTTGCTGTTGCTTAAGTTGCAAGATACTTTGGTTAAAAAGGATATTGCAATGAGCGCTATCCACTAAAACACGGCAAAAACTGGCTGGGTCGATCCAGCCACCTTGAGGAAAAAATATACTTTTATAAGGTGTCTCTATCCCACTTTTTTGCTGTGTTTCATCGTTCGTTAAACATTCTAAAAAGTGATGATCAAATAATCTCTGTTGAAGTGAAGCCCAGCGTTTTTCTTCACGTTGATTGTGTGCTAATTGCAATACACCACAAAGATCATAATGAGGGAACTGCCCTAATGCCTTTAATTGATCTAATTGCTTTAAAAGATAGCGAAAGGACTGGGTATAAAAATCCTCCCCCAAGCTGGGTTTTGCCGTCATTTTAGGGAAAACAGCCCCTGCTTTATTGCCCGATGCTTCTGTTGCCAATTGATGGTGACGCTCAATTAGGGTAACCTTCCAACCTGTTTGTAATAAATGCCATGCACTTTGACAGCCTGCAATTCCACCACCAATCACTATTGCATCTTTTTTGTTCCAGCTAAACTGAGGGTAATCAAACCACGGTGTTTTAAGTACACGTTGTATCATTCTCGCAATCCAATGCCTTTATTTAGCAGATAGATTGCAAACGAGAAAAGTATACTAATAAAGATCAATAAAACGGCAAAACTAGCTAATGGGTTAATGTCAGAAACACCTAAAATACCATACCGAAACCCATTCACCATATATAACACAGGGTTAAAGAGCGAGACCTGCTGCCAAAAAGGCGACAGCAGATTAACGGAATAAAAGACACCACCCAGATAAGTTAATGGTGTCAGAATAAAGACGGGGATAATATTCATCGCATCAAACGTTTTTGCATAAATAGCATTAATCAACCCTGCTATTGAGAATAGGATAGCAGTGAGAAATACGATACCAACCGTGATAAAAGGGTGTTGAATATTCATTTCAGTAAACAACAAAGAAACCAACGTCACCACAAGACCTACACCCAACCCACGCGCCACACCTCCTGCAACATACCCTAATAAAATAATAAAATGAGGGGTTGGAGAAATCATTAATTCCTGTATATGCCCGTGCATTTTAGAGGAGAAAAAAGAGGAGACAACATTAGAATAGGCATTGGTAATCACTGACATCATGATTAAGCCAGGCACAATATAATCGATATATTGAAAACCATCCATTTCACCAATAGCTTTACCAATCAAGTGACCAAAGATGACAAAATATAGCCCCATCGTAACTGCGGGTGGAAGAATTGTTTGTATCCATATCCGTGAAAAACGTAACAGCTCTTTCATAAACAAGGTCTTAAATGCAACCCATATTTCTTGTCCACTCATCTTATTGCCTTCTTACTTTTTTTAATCAGCTTCACAAAAAGCGCTTCTAAGCGATTGCTTTTATTTCGCATACTCATTACACAAATATTATGTTGGCTAAAAAAACCAAACATTACATTTAATGAACGGTGCTTATCAAGTTCCACTTCAATGGTTTTAGCATCACGTTGAAATAGCTTAAAATCATTAGTATTAGGTAAGTGAGCCAAAGGCTCTTTTAAATCCAAAATAAACGTTTCGGTTTGCAGACCTGATAAAAGTTTTTTCATCGTCGTATTTTCAATGACCTTTCCTTGATCAAGAATCACAATATTCCGACAAAAATTTTCGGCTTCTTCCAAATAATGTGTCGTTAAGATAATGGTTGTACCTGAATGATTAAGCTGTGATAAAAAAGCCCACATTGAACGTCGAATTTCAATATCAACACCTGCGGTAGGTTCATCTAGAATCAATAGTTTGGGACGATGAATTAAAGCCCGCGCAATCATTAAACGTCGTTTCATTCCACCTGATAGATTTAACGCTTTTTCCTTACGCTTACCCCACAGATCAAGCTGTTTAAGTAATACCTCCGCCCGCTGATACGCTACCTTATAGGGAATACCATAATACCCTCCTTGGTTTATTACAATTTCAATAACAGGCTCAAAAATATTAAAATTAAATTCTTGTGGAACCAAACCAATAGATGCCTTTGCATGATGAGGCTCTGTATCTAAATCATGTCCAAATATTTCTATTGTACCGCTACTCTTATTGACTAAAGAGCAAACGACGCCAATCATCGTTGATTTTCCCGCACCATTGGCACCCAGCAAAGCAAAAAAATCCCCCTGTTGAACAGTCAAACTAATCTCTTCCACCGCAACAACACCATTTTCATACGTTTTTTTCAAATGTTGAACAGACAAGGCAGGGGGTGCATTATTAACTGACAAATTATAGGGTTCTTCAGACATATACGGATAAACTCATTTATTCATAAAGAGGCTCAGTATATAACGATTAATGCCATTAAAGCATGATTATGATACGTTTTAATAAAACCCATAAAACTGTGAAAACCTCACAGAATAGACCTCTCTGTTTTTGTTAAAGTACTTCACACGAAAGGAAGCCTTAGCTTATATTGCTAAGCCAATAAATTAAGGCAAAGCATGAGATGAAGGGAATATCATCCTACAAAAATGTGCTTTCGTCCCTTTTCGATTGGATCGGATATTAGTTTTTAGTACCTTTATAAACTCCTTCGTTTTTAGGATCGTATCAAAAAATAAATATTTATCGCCTAAAATAAACTGAAAAACACATAGATGATCTATCGATAAAACAAACTATAAAGAAGGAGATTAGAAATGGTTAATGAAAATTTAAAAATTGATTGTAACGAAATACTGGAGCTACAACGTGAGTTCCCATTAGAGATGGAAGTTATTATAAAAATGCTAACTGAAGTTGGAGAAGGTTGTTATTTGGAGGTGACAAAACTCAAAGAAATGGTGTCTTGAGCGTTGTCTGTATTGAAAAATAGCAAATCGAAGTGATGTTAATTCACTTTATTACGGCTGTTTCATTGTGGGATGAAACAGCCTTTTTTTACCCCAAACCCACATAATGTAGTATTCTATTATCATTCATACGTTTTTTAGTTAACCTATTTCCTTTAGGTCATATCCCCATCACACGCAAGCTACTCGGCATCAGAGAAAAAAAATTATCGAAGCCATTGATAATGGTCAATAGCTATATCAAATCGCTATCCTCATAACATACAATTATTTTTGATACTTACACTTTATTAAAAGGCAAAGGAAGGAAGATTGACAAACAATACAGTCGTGATTGGTTGCACCTAAAAACAAGTGCTTATCAATATCTAAATTATCATTTATTACCTGTGCTACAACAAATAGATTAACCCTTTTTAGAAAAAATAAACACATTAAATTATTGATTTTAAAGTTTTTATTTAATTTTTTACTGCATTTTTTTATTTTAATATTAATGACACTATAAAAAAATATAAAAAGGGGTTGACCAATTATAAAACCAACAGTAGAATGCACGCCTCATTAGATAGATCCCCGATAACTCAGTTGGTAGAGTAGCGGACTGTTAATCCGTTTGTCGCTGGTTCGAGCCCAGCTCGGGGAGCCATTCTAAGCGATATTTTTACTACAGTATCAAAAATAAAATCTACTTTAGGCTCGTAGCTCAGTTGGTTAGAGCACCACCTTGACATGGTGGGGGTCGGTGATTCGAATTCACTCGAGCCTACCAATTTATAGCATCTCCCCTTATTAATTTCTGTACTTTCCTCAAACAGCACTCATAGCCTTTAATACTAATCTCAATACTGCTTAAATCAAAGAAAATCAACCCGCTGACAATTCGCTAAACGGAATATAGTCAACCTTATCCCCTTTTTGAACCGTTGTTTCTGGTGGGATCATCACCAAACCATTCGCCCAACTGACTGAACTCAGCACACCAGAACCTTGATGCGGATATAAGTTTAAGGTTTCTTTTCCCGATTGATCTTTTATTAAACGTACTCTTAAATATTCGCAACGTGTCCCTTTTTTATCCCAATTAAAATTGGCAGCAATTTGGAAAAATTGTGCTTGTGCATTATTTGAGTTTTGCTTTGCCAAAATATAAGGTCTCGCAAAAAGAGCGAAGGTAGCAAAAACTGAAACAGGATTACCCGGCAAACCAAGAAAAGGTGTATAACCAACCCTTCCAAAAGTAAACGGCTTGCCAGGCTTAATATTTATGCGCCACATTTCAAGTTGCCCGAGTAATTCTAGCGCGACTCGCACATAATCTTCTTCACCAACAGAAACACCACCGCTGGTCATTACTAAGTCGGTTTGCTCTGCGGCATTAAGCATTGCCTGCTGTGTCGCTTCCAAGCTGTCTTCTATAATACCTAAATCAACAATATCACAGTTTAGGTTTTCTAATAACCCTCGCAAAATATAACGATTAGCGTTATAAATTTTACCTGCGCCTAATATCGTATCAGGTTCTTGTAGCTCGTCTCCTGTAAAAAAAATACCAACACGCAAACGTCTATAAACAGGGACTGAGCCAATGCCTACCGATGCAATTAACCCCATATCTTGTGGCTTAAGTTGATGTCCTGCGCACAGTAAAGTATCACCAATCGCAATATCTTCACCTGCTCTGCGTATATTAGAACCCTTTTTAATCAACTTACCCGATGTCATTGTCCCGTTACTAACGATACAACGCTCTTGCATGATGACCGTATCGGCTCCTTCAGGAATGGGTGCGCCTGTGAAAATACGGGCGACTGCCCTCGCTTTTAATGGTGCTCCAATATCACCAGCACAGATACGTTGACTGATTTCAAAGGGTTGATTATCTTGTTTATCAAAGTCACCATAACGCACTGCATAACCGTCCATTGCACTGTTATCATGAGGAGGAACATTAATTGTCGATACAATACTCTCTGCTAAGACACGACCATTAGCGTCAACCAGATCAATTAGCTCAGTTTCTTGTAATGGGTTGGCTTTTTGTTGTAATAAATCTAATGCCTCATCGATGGGCATTAAGTCTTGCTGGTAATCACAATTATTATAATCTGCATTAGAGCGTGTCATTTGGATAGACTCCTTATTTTTCTAAAAAACGCGGCATAATTTCAACGAGGTTACAGGGTTTATGACGACGATCTAATTGATATACAATCATCTTATCCCAACCCTCTTTGCAGGCACTTGGGGAGCCTGGCAAAGAAAAAATCACCGTACCATTGGCAAGTCCTGCAATCGCCCTCGATTGAATCGTTGATGTGCCAATTGACGCGTAAGAAATCATACGAAATATTTCACCAAAACCTTCTATCTCCTTATCATATAAAACCTTAAGCGCATCAGGTGTAATATCTCGTCCTGTTAACCCTGTTCCTCCCGTAGTAATCACAGCATGAATATCAGTATCAGCAATCCATTGCGATACAATGGCGCGTAGTTGGTAAACATTATCAGTCACTATTTTTTTTGCGGAGAGCACATGACCAGCTTGTTTCAAACGCTCAACCAATACTTTTCCTGATAAATCAGAAGCCTCATCACGTGAATCAGAAACGGTGAGAATGGCAATATTAAGCGGTTTGAAACTATTGGTACTTGACATAAAATAATTTCCTAATTTTTCTTTAATTTATTGTGATCTGAGTCTGCATCACTCATCCGCCTGTTACGGGTGGAAAAAAAGCCACCTCATCACCATCAAGGACGAAGGCATCCCAGCTCACATACTCTTGATTAATAGCAACCAATACATTCGTTGGCACAACCATTTGATCCGTTGCCAATCTCCAAATTTGATTAACGCTTACTTTATCTACTTCCAGATTAAGCGTATTTTTCCCATGCCCTACCTCTTCTCGAAGACTGGCAAAATAATTTATCGTTATTTCCATAGTTTTTTATTTAATGGCTTGGCTTAAGAGTAGGGCTGTGTTGATACTGTGTTAAAACACCTTGGGTTTGAGTCTCCAATTGTAGTTTTCCAGGATAGAGACAACTTAAAGGCACAACCCCTTCAACAATTTGCTCCTCATCCCCCTCAGAATCTGCACAAGCACTACAGAGGAATAATAGACCACAAAAAAGGAATATTTTAGGGTGTTGAAACCTGCAAGTTTTCATGAATAATCGTGATATCTTATTTTATAAGCAGAAAGCATAGCAACAACGTACAAGGTTGACCAACTTCTTTCATTTTTTTACAAATAAAAATCTATCCTTATGAACGGTAGATTAACGAAGATATAACAAAGAGTAGGCCGTAATAAAACAGATATTCGCTACCATTTGTTCTTTAAGTAAGCAATAAAAAGCGTTCAAGTACAGTATAATTTGTCGACTAACACGATAAAACCCCAGCACCTTGCTATTAGCAATCAATGAAAGCACCGCTTATCAATAAGGATGTCATTTTCCATGCCAAATTTTCTTTTTAAATTTCATCCCATAAATCGCAAGGGTAGAGATTTTGTTGTAGGGGATATACATGGAATGTTCCATAGCTTAGAAGCATTACTCCATAGCATTTCTTTTAATGATCAGATAGACCGTGTTTTTTCTGTGGGTGATTTAATTGATCGTGGCAACGCGTCACCCAGAGTAGTTGAATTTCTGGATAAACCTTGGTTTTATGCTGTTATGGGGAATCATGAGTCCATGTTGCTTGATTCACGCCTTTCGGAATACAGCTTTCATCATTGGACAAAGCACAGTGGGGGCGAATGGTGGAATACACTATCAGAAACCATTCAAGATGAAATCTACAGCCGTATTAGCAAGCTCCCTTATCTCTTTGAGGTTGATACGGCTATTGGTAGAGTTGGTATTGCACATGCTGATATTCCCTCGTCAAAAAATTGGGCTGAAATTGTAGCGGAAATATCAACAGATGATGATCTAAGACACTATTTGCTATGGTCACGCAACCGACATGAACAAATAAGAACAAGAAATACAACCCAAGCGATTGAAGGTATTCAATTGGTTGTCATGGGACACACACCGCACAAAGAAGCGTTACGGATGGAAAACATTTTCTATATTGATACGGGTGCGGTCTACCAAAATAATAACAACCTAGCGAAGCTAACCTTGTTGCAAATTCATCCCAAGCTGGAATTACACCAACATTCAACCCGCTGAGTACCATCAAAAAAATGAATAAATATTGGCTTCCAGTAGAAACCAATATTTAATGTAGAAACCTAAAATACTTAAAATAAAACGATTACGATGCTCTTGCGTGAGGAGGAAACATATTCGCAATGCGACTTGCTGTTGTATCTTGACGACGCGCAATTTTTCTTACTTCTGGACGAGTAATAAACTCTGACAAAGTAATACCATTTAAAAATTCAAACAAACGATCACTTAAATCTGTCCATAGTTTATGGGTAAGACACTGGTTTCCATCATGGCAATCCCCACGACCTCTGCATTTGGTATTATCAATAGATTCATCAACCGCAATTATAATATCGGCAACACTAATTTGATGTGAAGGTTTACCTAAACGATAGCCCCCCCCTGGTCCACGCACCCCTTCAACAAGCTCCGCATGGCGCAGTTTCGCAAATAATTGTTCTAAATAGGAAAGGGAGATCCCTTGACAGTGAGAGATGTCCGCGAGAGTAACAGGACCGTCTCGATCGTGAATAGCAAGATCCATCATTGCTGTTACCGCATAACGGCCTTTTGTTGACAATTTCATTTTTTTCTCCTGATGTTTGTAAGGGAGCCGCTGAAAACTAATGAAACATTAATTTTTGATTGGGACTCCCCTAACAATACAAAGACCTTTTTCAACAAGATCTCTCTCTTTCTGGGGCAGGAAAGAGTAACCGCACTAGCTACTTAATCTTAAGAACACAGGATTGTCTGATAACCAAACGTCT
>JAGLBW010000082.1 GCA_023146545.1 Cocleimonas sp. | reverse complement strand
GTCTTACTGTTGCTTTATCAGGCAAATAACCCTTAGATGTGATCAGTAATTAATCATATTTTTGACACTCTAAAATCCTGAGTAATTTAGTAGGTATTATTAGAAAACCCAGTGTATTAGTCAAGGCTAATATTTTATACACCTTTGTCCATAAGGAATAGAAGCTAAATAATAGATCATAACAAATTGTTTTAAAAGTGCTTTTTTCAAAAAAAGTTAATTTATTTTTAGGTTGGTTATTTTTAATACAGGCTTAATAAGCTATTGGAAAAATATAAGCAGCGAATCAAAGCAATGTCAAAACCAAATCCTTAATAAAATACTGCCTATCATTCAATAGGCTATATTTTAATCAAAATGATGCCCCTGTTTTTGTATATAATTTACCCATTTAAAAAGAAATCGATTCAAACGCCAACGACACAATAAAACATTATCAACCTCTTTTTCCCATGCGCTCCTGTTTTTCTTTGTGAGACGACATTGACGACTAATCACATCGGCCTGACGAGAGTCATGGTAGACTTGCACTTTTAGATCAGGACGTTTTTCACCGCCATCAAATAAATAAGTCATCATTAAAATAGTTGTATGTTGAGAACGTGTGAGTACTTTTAACAAAATAGGAACACCTTCCTCTACTGTAGAGATGGATTCATCAGGAAGGTTCCTGATATCACCACAAAGTACCCGAAGATGGATATAATTTATCTCGTACATTTCCATTAAATCCGCAAAAGATTGTGGACGAGGCGAGAAGTGAAACTGCTTTTTCTTTTCTAAAATCATCATTGAATCATAGCACAGCTCATTAATAACAGGCTTTAATCCAACAAATAAGCAAGGCTGAATGCTCGCTATTAATTTTTTCATTTTTTTATCTAAAAAATATAATTTTACAATACCTGATTCATTCTATTAAAAAGTAAACTAAGCATTTTTAAACCATGACAAACTTTAGCATTAAAACCGAAACCATCGCCATCCGACCGTTTAAAGACCAAAAACCAGGCACCTCTGGATTAAGAAAAACGGTTAAACACTTTCAATCCCCGCATTATCTAGAAACCTTTATACAATCTATTTTTAATAGCTTGCCGACACTAAAAGGTTCCACCCTTGTTTTAGGTGGAGATGGGCGATATTTCAACCGTGAAGCGATTCAAATTATTTTAGGGATGGCAACCGCGAATCAAGTCGGGAAAATTATTTTGGGACAGTCAGGTATTTTATCAACCCCTGCGGCTTCACAACTGATCACAGACTATAACGCCTTAGGTGGGATCATTTTGTCGGCGAGTCATAACGCAGGCGGGAAAGCGGGTGATTTTGGTGTGAAGTTTGATACCGCAAATGGAGGACCTGCACCTGAAAAACTAACCAATAGTATTTACCAAATAGCCTCTCATTTAACATCCTATAAAATAGCCCATTTAGCGCACGTTTCACTGGATCAACTCGGTCATTATCAATACGGTGACATGAGTGTTGAAATCATTGATTCAGTAAAAAACTATTCCACCTTGATGGGCAGTATTTTCAATTTTGGGCGTATCGCTACCTTACTCACATCAGATGATTTTTCCATGTGTTTTGATGCCATGAACGCAGTTACGGGTCCGTATGCAATATCTATTTTGGAAGATCAACTCGGTGCTCCCAAAGGTACAGTCATTCGTGGTCGTCCTTTGCCTGATTTTGGTGGAAAACACCCTGACCCAAACTTAGCACATGCTAAACAGTTAGTCGCGACGATGTATCAAACCGAAAATACACCCCACTTTGGTGCAGCATCCGATGGCGATGGTGATCGGAATATGATTATGGGTGATCATTTCTTTGTAACCCCTAGCGACAGCTTGGCTATCCTTGCCGCGAATGCACACCTTATTCCAGCCTACAGCAAAGGCATTAAAGGGGTTGCACGCTCAATGCCTACCAGCGCGGCAGTGGATAAGGTTGCTAAAAAAATGGGAATTAATTGCTTTGAAACACCAACAGGCTGGAAATTTTTTAGTAATTTATTAGATGCTGATCAAATTACACTTTGTGGCGAAGAAAGCTTTGGTACAGGCTCTAACCATGTTAACGAAAAAGATGGTTTATGGGCGGTTCTTTTCTGGCTCAATATTCTAGCCGAAAGAAAAATCTCTGTGAAAAATATTGTGCTTCAACACTGGCAGGAATACGGGCGTAATTATTACACCCGTCATGATTATGAGAATATCCCTGTCGATGCCGCTAATACTTTATTCAATCATCTCTATCAACACCTTGAAACACTTCCTAAACAACAATTTGGGGACTACACCATTAGCGATGCGGATGATTTTCGATACGAAGATCCAATAGATCAATCCATCAGTGAAAAACAAGGGATTCGTATCCTTTTTGATAATGATGCACGCATTATTTTTCGACTTTCAGGCACAGGAACAGAAGGGGCAACATTGCGGGTTTATATTGAAAAATATGTCACTAATAACAATCAATTTGAGATAGAAACTCAAACCGCATTAGCCCCCCTCATTAAAATTGCTACACACATCGCCGATATAAAACAACAGATCAACCGCGATGAGCCGACAGTCATTACTTAAACCCAAACGCTTAACATCAGAAAAAAGGGCAATCGAAAGGGATTGCCCTGTACCAACAAGTTAAGAGTATAAAAATCAATTATTAAAAATAACAAGCACGCCAATAGACACATAAACATTGGTGATACACCGTCTCTTTATCGTCTCAAGAGGCAAGCTCTCCCCCACTTTATTGGCTCCAGCTCTATACGAAAAACAAGACCGTTGAGCCTGAATTACCTTCGATTCCCATGCACTATACATAGACTCGGTCTACACAACAAAGGCTAGGAGTATCTGCTCTGAGAAAGCCTCCTATCGTTATCGCATCCTTCCCCCGTAAAAAATCGAGAATAAAATGCGATCTCAATCAATCAACTTTTATTACCTTAAAGCTAAGGAAGTAGGCCAAGCGTTATGAATACCCCCATTAAACTTTCCGTTTCAAGCATCCTGTTAGCAGGGGTGCTGGCAGGTTGTAGCCAACAACAGATTAATCCCTACTCTGCGGGACATTATGCGATAGGAAGCTCAAAAGTCAGTAGCAGTCATCAAAAGATGATGGCTAAGCCTAAGTTTCCACAACGGGTTATTCAAAAGAAAACACATTACAAAAAACAGTATCAAGACACAACCTTACCGCCTTCAAAAAAATCGGGACAATGCTATGTCAAGATCAAGCAACCTGCGGTGTATAAAACCTTAAGTAAAAAAGTTCTCACCCAAAAAGCAATGACAAAACGGGTCTTTGTGCGCCCTCCTCAATACCGCTGGATTGTAAAAAAGGTTTTAGTCAAACCCGTAAGCTACACCCGACGCGTTATCCCTGCTCGCTATAAGACCATAACACAGCGGGTGATGGTTAAGCCCAGCTACCATACCTGGAAAAAAGGACACGGTGCGATTACCCGCATTGATCAGAAAACAGGGGCTGTTTTATGCCGTGTAAAGATACCTGCTGTTTACAAAAACGTTAAAAAGAAAGTGTTAGTACATCCTGCACGTACTATCAAAACAACAAAGCCTGCACTTTACAAACAAGTCAAGACTAAAAAACTGCTTTCGCCTGCACAATACAAAACAGTGCATATCCCTGCACGCTATACGACTAAAAAATACCGCGTTAAAACGGCATCAGCTAAGTATATTTGGCGACCTGTTAGCTTATGCAAGGATAATAAAGCCAAACACAGCAATAAAATCTATTCTAAAAAGTCCCCACACTCCCCTAAAAAAGGGAAACAGATCAAATCTAATCGTTATCAAGCGATGAAAACAAAACCTCATCGCTATAAACCACATGAGTACAGAAAGGTCTCTAAAACACAAAAAACAAAAACGTATAAAACTGTTAAATCAAAGCCAAAACGTTATGCTGTAAAGCAGTATAGAAAGGTAAGCTATTCACGAAATATAACACCTTCATCAACCATAAAAAAAGCAAATTACGCGGTAAAAACGAGTGTCTATCCATCACCTAGGAAAGCAACAAAAAGGTATCGACCTCGTACTAACAAAGTGGTTAAAACGTATAAGCCTGCTATCCGAGCGAACACTAGAAAAGTAACTAAAACGTATAAACCCGCTATCAGAGCGAACACTAAAAAAGTAATTAAAACCTATAAACCTGCTATCAAAGCCAATGCTGGAAGAGTCGTACGACACACAAAAAAGCTCAATAAAAGCAAAGTACAGTTAACCCGAGCGAATGCAGTTTTTCACATCCAAACCGCTTTGACGAAGAAAGGGTTTAATCTAGGAAAAATTGATGGTAAATTAGGCTCAGCAACCGTAGCCGCCCTGACTGCTTTTCAAAAGAAAAATGGACTTCAAGCAGGAAAGTTAAACCGTGCCACATTGCGTGCACTGGAATTAATTTAATAATATCATTGGAAACAAGGTTAAAACTTTGTTTCCATATTAGCTTTTAGTCGCTAAGAATCCACCATCTTATAAATAATCCAATGCTTCTTCTAAACGTTTAGCAGGCATGATTTCCATCGTATTACCGCGATAACTGATCGGCTCTCGTGGCATATTGCCTTGTGGAATAATGGCGCGTTTGAACCCGTGCTTGCAAGCTTCTTTTAAACGTTCATCACCATTAGGAACGGGACGAATTTCGCCAGCTAAACCGATTTCACCAAAGACAACGAGGTCAGAAGGGTGAGGCTGATTGCGAAAACTGGAAAGTGCGGCAATGACTAAGGGTAAATCAGCCCCTGTTTCCGTTATTTTTACGCCCCCAACAACATTTGCAAATACATCCTGATCAAACATTGAAATCCCACCGTGACGATGCAGTACCGCTAATAACATTGCCATACGGTTTTGCTCTAAACCTAAAACCACACGGCGCGGATGTCCACCATGGCTTTCATCAACTAAAGCTTGTACTTCAACCAGTAAGGGACGTGTTCCCTCTCGTGTTACCATAATAACACTCCCTGCAACCGACTCTTCATGACGTGAAAGAAAAATAGCGGAAGGATTACTAACACCGACCAAACCTTTTTCAGTCATCGCAAAGACACCAATTTCATTGACCGCACCAAAACGATTTTTAACCGCCCTTAAAATACGATGACGACTGCTCGGATCACCCTCAAAGTAAAGCACGGTATCCACCATATGCTCTAACACACGTGGACCTGCTAATGTTCCTTCTTTAGTCACATGCCCTGCAATAAATAAAGAGGTGTTAGTCAGCTTAGCAAAACGTGTTAATAAAGCCGTAGCTTCACGAATTTGACCCACTGCACCAGGGGCTGAGGTTAATTGTTCAGTATAAATCGTCTGTATTGAATCAATCACCATCACATGTGGTTTTTCAATTTTAGCGTGTGCAATAATGCGTTCAACACACGTTTCTGTCAGTAAACGTAACCCATCCAAGGGTAACTCTAAACGCTGTGCACGTAATGAGACCTGTTGCAGTGATTCTTCACCTGTAACATACAGCGTGCGAAAATCACCTAAATTTGCCAAGGTCTGAATTAAGATGGTGGACTTTCCAATACCTGGATCACCACCAATTAAGGTTACAGAGCCTTGCACTAAGCCACCACCTAAAACACGGTCAAGCTCAGCAATATGGGTGCTGGTTCGCACACTTTCTTTGGCACTAACGTCTTTAATTGATTTGACTGTACTAGCAAGATCACCTGCATAGCCTTGAAAACGGGCACTATTAGCCGTGGGTATTGTTTTTCCTGATGCTAAGGTCTCCTCAAGTGTATTCCATTCTTTGCACTCATTACATTGACCATTCCATTTGTTATGAATCGCACCACAACTACGGCATACATATTCAGTCTTCGTTTTCGCCATTATTATTTTCACGGTTAAGACAAGGGTACAGTATCAAGTTTTTTACTGCATTATTTTGTGTTTTTCGTATTTCTAAAGGATAACCTCTAATCAGCACGGTTGTTCCTAATGTAGGAATATCTTCTAGTTTTTCAAGAATTAAGCCATTTAATGTCTTAGGTCCTTCAGTCGGTAAATTAAGATTAAGACGACGGTTAACATCACGAATATGCATTCCACCATCAAGCCAATAAGTATCTTTGTCCATTTCTTTAATTTCGAGAGGATCATTCCCTCCAGAAAACTCTTGGACAATCTCCTCAAGCAAATCCTCTAGCGTAACCATGCCTTGAATTTCACCGTACTCATCCACGACAATGGCGACTCGTTTTTTCTCACTTTGAAAATTAAGGAGCTGTGTTGTAAGCGGCGTACCATTCAGTGTAAAGTAAGCTGGTATCATCACATCAATCAGCCCGTCACGATTCAAACTGCCCTCATGAATATAAGGAATCAATTTGCGTAAGTGAACAATACCTTCCATTTGATCTAAGCGATCACGATAAATTAATAAACGGGTAAACGGACTGCGTAGAATTTGTTCTTCAATATCATTCCAGTCGTGATTAAGATCAATTCCAACAATATCAGCTCGCGGAATCATAATATCTTCCACCGTCGTTGATTCAAGATCCAGCACACTAATCAACATATTTTTATGATTGTGTGGAAAAATAGAGGCAGAATCATTCACAATGGTTTTTAATTCTTCAGGGTTGAGTGAAGTATCTATCGTTTTACTCGGATCAGCACCAAACAGACGCACGAAGAAGTTAGATGCAATATTAATCAGCCAAACAATGGGAAAGACAATTTTTAACAACGGTATAAAAATAATCGCGGCAGGAAAAGCTATTTTTTCAGCACGGAGCGCCGCGATAGTTTTAGGTGTTACCTCAGCAAAGATCAGCAAGGCTAATGTCAATATTGCCGTTGCTATCGCAATACCCGTATTTCCTCCCATACGCAAACCAATTAAGGTCGCAATCTGGATAATCACAATATTGACCAGATTATTACCTAATAAAATGAGTCCAATCAACCGATCAGGTTGTTGTAATAGCTCCAATGCTTTACGCGCGCCGATATTTTTCTTAGCTAAATGTTTTAATTTATATTTATTTAATGCCATCAATGCCGTTTCGGAACCCGAAAAAAAAGCAGAGAGGACAAAGAAGGCAATTAAGATAATAAACAGTACAGGTAGCGGGATAGATGTTAGCTCCATCTAAATTTAACTCCCTAGCAAAAAGTGTTGTATCAATTTTGTACCAAAAAAGGCAATCATTAACATCACAAACCCTGCCAATGTCCAACGGATTGCTGTACGCCCACGCCAACCGAATTTTAAATGTCCAAATAATAATGTCGCAAAAATAAACCATGCAATTAACGACAGAATAGTTTTATGCGCAATATGTTGAGCCAATAAATCATCCACGAAGATAAAGCCTGTCATCAAGGCAATACTCAGTAAAATGACACCCAAGGTAACGAAACGAAACAACAGACTTTCCATATCTTGCAATGAAGGCAAGACACGAATAAACCCAGTAGGCTTGTGATTATGTAAATGGTTATTTTGTTCTGCTAGTAAGGCGGCTTGAATGGAAGCTAACATCAACATGCTATAGGCCAATAAAGAACTAAAAATATGCACACCCAAACCGTTATGAATCTGAATGACCTCTCCCGTATTCAACGATACCATTTGTTGTAATACAAACGTAAAGGCGGTTAGCGGTAGAATAAAAACACCCAGTGCCTCGATCTTCCGAGTCCATGTTGTGATGAGCAACACTAAACTTGTCAGCCAAATAATATGCGAGGCAGCAACAATCATGCTTAGAGTAAGCCCCCCATTAAGCCAAAGCGGGTAATACAACACGATCGCATGCAGCAATATCGCAACAGACCATGTTGCAAGGTAAACCTTTTTATCAACAAGGGTTGCCGTTTTTGCAAGACGTGAACGTAGCGTGATGGTTAATAAAAACCAACTGATCAAATATAAAATAATAGCTAAGGTTGCGATTGTTATCATTGTTTTTAGTTTGCAGAACAATTCCAGTAGGATGTTGTTATAATGTATAACCTTCGACACCAGCAAGAAGTCAACTACCCCTGAGCTAAAGACACAGAGGCTTAAATCGTGAGATTTAAGGTAGGTTTTCGAACTGAATAGGTGATTAGTCTCAGTAACGTCTTGTGACTCTGAGAGAAGGTCGTCAGCGGTTTTTTCTACTACGTTGTTTAAGTTATAGCATCCTCGGATGCCGTCCAAGTCCGTTGCCCTGCTTTTTAACCTTAAAAGATCTTAACAGGTCAGTGCGTTAAGACTGACAAGTTTTTACAACATTGACGGTGGGAATCTAGCAGTTTGAGTGTTCTGGGGTCAATCTTTATTATTCACCAAAAAAATACTGACTAATTTACAAGACCTAAGCGTGGCAATTCATCCGCTCAGCTAAAGACAAAGCGGTTTTCTTACCACCTTTTTATAAAAACATTTCCTTAGGAACGAGAACCTTAAACATACTGACTAAAGTTTATTACTGTTTATAATATTATACAATATTTATGCTTTCTAGGTTCTATTGATCTTTGATTATATTTTCACTGTGGCAAGGCGGCAGGGTTATTCTTTAACAACGATAGTGAAGAAAATTAGTCCTTAAAAGATCAACAGCGCCTAATGTGCCTCTCCTTTCTCAATTCATTGAAAGATAAAAAATAGAAGACCCTTTATGTTCAATAATCTTAGCGATCGTTTATCCCATACGGTAAAAAAACTACGAGGTCAGGCTCGTTTAACAGAAGATAATATTAAAGATACGCTACGTGAAGTACGCATGGCGTTACTTGAAGCCGATGTTGCGTTACCTGTTGTCAGGGAATTTATTGATCGCGTGCGTAACCGTGCTATTGGTAAAGAAGTCTTAAAAAGCCTCTCACCAGGGCAGGCCTTAATCAAAGTGGTGGATGAGGAACTCACCCATATCATGGGTCAATCCAATGAGACTGTTAACCTAGCCGCTCAACCCCCCGCTGTGATTTTAATGGCAGGATTACAGGGTGCAGGTAAAACCACAACAGCAGCCAAATTAGCCAAACTCCTTGGTGATCGTGATAAAAAGAAAGTGGGTGTTGTCAGTTGTGATATTTATCGCCCAGCGGCGATTAAACAGCTTGAAACCGTGGCAGCTCAAGCGGGTGCCCTTTTTATCCCTAGTCATATAGAGCAATCCCCTGTTGAGATTGCCGCTGAGGCGTTACAATACGCTAAAGTCAAATTTCTTGATGTGCTCATTGTCGATACCGCAGGTCGTTTGCATATTGATGAAGAAATGATGGGTGAAATCCAAGCCATACACGAAAGCATCAATCCTGTGGAAACACTTTTTGTTGTGGATAGCATGACAGGACAAGATGCCGCTAATACGGCTAAAGCATTTGGTGATGCCTTACCCTTAACTGGTGTTATTTTAACTAAAGCAGATGGTGATGCGCGTGGTGGAGCCGCCCTCTCAGTACGCCATATCACAGGAAAACCAATTAAGTTTTTAGGGGTTGGTGAGAAAATAGAAGCCCTTGAACCCTTCCACCCTGACCGTATGGCTTCCCGTATTTTAGGCATGGGCGATGTGCTTTCCCTTGTCGAAGAAGTTCAGCGTAAAGTTGACCAATCTCAAGCTAAAAAACTCGTTAAGAAGCTCAATCGAGGACGTGCCTTCAACTTAGAAGACCTACGCAGTCAAATGTTACAAATGGAAAAAATGGGCGGTATGGGGGGCTTAATGGCAAAAATGCCAGGCATGGGTAATTTATCCTCACAAATAAAAGAAAAAGCGGGGGATAAAGAAGTTGCGCGAATGGTCGCTATTATCAACTCGATGACACCACAAGAACGCCATTTTCCTGACATTATTAAAGGCTCACGTAAAAAACGGATTGCCGCAGGGTGTGGACTACAAATACAAGATGTTAATCGTATTTTGAAACAACACAAACAAATGAGCAAAATGATGAAGAAATTTAAAGGCGGTGGGTTAAAGAAAATGATGCGTGGTATGCAAGGACAGCTACCACCAGGAATGGGCGGTGGTGGCTTTCCCAGAATGTAACGACCCTTAAAACACCATCCAGTACCTGTTCCTAAAAGTGCCTCTGGATGGCGTTTAAGCTACTTTACCACTTCACACTGTATTTCAGTTCGTACACCTCTTTTTGAACCACTGCTTTTAGCATTGAATTTTTATCAGCACGTAATACAAAAACAGTTGGTTTAGCATTTCCATTGGCAAAAAAGAACGTCGTTGCCGTTTCAAACAAGCTGGGATGGTTTTCTTGAATCAATGCCAACTGTTTTTCTAAATCAGGTAAATTATCTTTTAACGACTGCTTGATTTCAGTTAGGGAATTAACGGGAATATTTTCTCCCAACCAACCATAGAAGGCGGTAAGGTTGCTACTGGGTTGTTGCGGGTTAGGTGTTACACGCTCAGATTCCAGCTTTGGTTTTGGGGAGTCTAGAGCGACAGGTTGAAGGCGTTCTGATGCACTCAACGAAAGGCCTCCTAAAAAAACGACACTGATAAGCATAATTTTATATTTCATAATTTTTTTTATTATTTTAAGTTGATTCTTTCGATATCCACTGGGCTTCAAGGGGTGAAGGTATCGAAAATGTCTAAACATTCGTATCCATTTTAACAAAACCCCCAATATTTCACCCCCCCGTCTGCTCAATGGTTTTAGCCCCAAAATTAACATATTTTACCCCTTCCCCTATTTATCAAAGTCAAGACAGCCCCTTGCTTTCAAAACTATTTTATTATGCTAGACATCATAAATCAATTTAGCACACTGCAATTATTCTCCCTGAGCCTTATTTTCATTTGGACAGGGTTTGTTAGAACAGGCATCGGTTTTGGCGGGGCTGCCTTAGGGTTGCCCCTGTTATTATTAGTTGATGCCAATCCTTTGTTCTTTCTTCCCATTATTGGCTTACATCTATTATTCTTCTCATCACTCACACTAAGCAGTCGCCTCCACAACGTGAACTGGAGTGTTGTTATAAAGGTCATGGGGATTATTATCATTCCCAAAATAGTCGGTATTTTGGGTTTATTTAGTTTTCCCAATCACGTATTAACACTGATTGTTTTTTCAATCACCCTCTTTTACGGTGCAACATGGCTCTTTAGTTACACCCTCCAAAGTCAATCAAAGGGACTTGATGTCATCCTTTTAGTCTTAGGAGGCTATATCAGTGGAACCTCCTTAATAGGCGCACCCTTAATCGTAGCGGTTGTAATGCGTTATGTGGATAAGTCACAATTAAGAGAAACACTTTTTATACTGTGGATTATTCTCGTCATCTTTAAGATGAGTGCGTTTGTTGTTTATGATGTTGATCTCAATTGGCAACTCGCCCTATTACTCTTGCCGTTTGCTGCTATCGGACATTTTATAGGGTTAAAGGTACATCACCATTTAGTACACACCGATACGTCTACTTTCCATCGTATTTTAGGAGCAAGTTTAATCATTGTTTCAGTGATTGGTTTATCAACCATAATTTAACACCTATCAACCTTTTCCAGCACAACAAAGGAGCAATAAAATGACCTTTTTAGGCTTTGATCATGTCAGTCTGATTGTTAATAATACAGAACGCGCTTTAACCTTTTATCATCATGTTTTAGGTTTAGACATTGCAACCGACCGACCAAAACTTCCCTTTAAAGGGGCTTGGTTAATCGTAGCAACGCATCAACAAATTCACCTATTGGAAGTTCCCAACCCTGATAGTCTAGATCGACCCGAACATGGAGGAAGAGATCGTCACGTTGCTTTTCGAGTACCTTGTTTAAACAACATACGTCAACAATTAGAGACCAATAAAATAAGCTACAGCTTAAGTAAATCAGGACGAAAAGCACTATTTTGCCGTGATTTTGATGGAAATACCTTGGAGCTAATCGAATGAAGACTAAACACAACCGATTAACCACAACATCATCAAAAACACCATAGAACTCACCTTTTTTACTTACCTATAACTGTCGTTTTTCAGGCAGCTTGCATTGGTCAACGTTGGATGATCTTTGGATAAATGTGATAAGTAAAAAAGTAGTAGGGTTTATTTATTCTGCTGGCGAAACACCACCCCAACACGCTTCCGCTACTGAAACAGTAGAACACTTCAATTCATGAGATAGATAAGCTACTTCGTCGGGAACATGACGAGGATTATTGCGGCATCGTCTAGGCTGATAACCCTTAAGATGCCACGCTTTATTAAGATATTAGACCCCAGCAATTTAGGGACATCTTGCGGGTCTTAGTGGCATCCCTCCGTTATCTGGTTAGATTATCTCAACGATAAAACCAGTTGATTTACCCTCCGCTTTTCCTAAACCAAATAATAGGAAACGATGGTGGAAATCCTTATTCAGCAAGTGATTCAAAAACAACAAAATACAGGCTCTGAATGAAGGAAAATAACAAATAATAAATAGGAAGTAGATTTTATGTTGCAAAGGACTGCCGCCCCATTGGCTAATAACCGTGTGCGAGTAAACACATCAAAAAAAAGTGTCATACCGCTTATCACGGATAGAATTTCTAAGAAAACCATCACTAAAAAAAGAAAATATTATTTTCCAAAAATAGAAATACCCCTAAAGATTTTAGTGACCTTATCCATTATTACGCTACTCGGTGCAGCTTATGCTGTGACGACAAAAAGTGAAAAAAAGAACCAACTCAAAAAACGCTTATCCAATTCACTCACATCATTAAACAACACCTCTCCCGCTGACATCATTAAGTTTAGCGAGGTATTAAAAAACGTCACAACCCCTAGCATTGCTGTACTCCCCAAGCCCAGTTCTATAAATCATTTAATCAGTGAAATGAGCATGACAAAAACCATAGCACCAAAAACAATACCGCCACTCAGTCGTTTAGAAAAAGAAAGAATTCGCTACTTACAAGAACAACTGCTTATTGCCAAACAAAAAGCACTAAAAATAGATTTATCCAACCATGCACTAAAAAATAAACTGGAAACTCTAGTCACCCAGAATCGGGATTTATCTCACCAATTACACCAGATTGATAGCACAATGGAATCTTTAAAAAAGATATAAACCTTTGCCCATACGCTTGAATAGCTTCCTTCATTTAACTGTAAAAAGGGCTTCTATTTTACTTTAGCCAACCAATCTCTTTTGCCGTTGTCATACCAATTAAACAGTTATTCAAAGCACTCGGCATCACGGCAAGATCAACTGAAAGCGGAATGCGCCCTCCCATAATTTCACATTGGGTTTGTTTTTGGTTAATCGGTAATTTAGGGTTAGCATAGCCTTGAGGATAAGCAGGCATTAGTGTGGATGGGTTATATTTATCCGTTGCACCTAAAGTATGCAGCATTTCATGAGCAATAATAAAATTATTGCGCTCAATAAAATGAGGGGATGAATAGTTTTTAACTAATGCCATCAACCCTTTTTCTAGACCAACAGAAACCTGAGAGTCATCTGTTTCGGTGGCGTAATATTCAACAAATAGCCGAATATCTTTCTCTTTCGAATAATGATCTTCAACCCATGCCCACCAACGCATTTTTAAGCTCCAAAACATGATTTTCAATATATTAGCATTCAGCGCAGGCATCGCTGGTGGTTTCTTTATTTGGGAGGCTAGTTTTATTTCGATGGGTTGCTCAAGCAACACCCCATAATTTTGGGCTTGTTGCTTAATAAAAAAAGGAATAGATGCAAATCGACTTTCTGATAAGGCATTAATTGTTGCTTGGCTCTGATCACTTTGATCACCATTAATAGGATAAATAATAACCTGCAAAGTATCTTGCCACGATCTCGAATAGTATTTCGCTAACGCCTGTGACGTGAGAATATAGAAAAAAAGCACTAATAAAGACGTTATTCTAAATTGGCGAAATGTAAACTTAATCATAGCTGAATCCTTTTGCGTTGATCATGTTTATAACAGCTCATTTCATTTTCTTGATAACATAAAGCCTATTACTGGTATTCATTTGCTTAATGAGTGGTTAAGGATTGACCAAGCAGATCCGCTAAGGGGCTTGAAAAAAAGCAGTATTGACGCTATATATATTGAAGGATACCGAATCGTTTTCTCTGACCTTTCTACCTCGCTGTCTAATGTATGCTTTATACTTTGCCATCTACTTAGGAAAAAACCAAAAAAAAACACATCATATGGCTAGCAACTTTTTTCTTCCTTAAATCTTTTTCAGAGTACAAAAACAATGCCCTATCTATTAAAAAAAATGATTGGTTTTATTTTATTATTTGTCACTATTTTTATTGTTTCGATTCAAGCTTTATTCCATACCTTTCAATAATTTTTGACTCTCAATCATCACAAGGACACCCATTATGTCGAGCGCAAAACGCTATTCTCCTGAGGAAAAAGCAATCAGCAAGGTAAAATACAGCCTCAAAGGTTTGCTCTTATTTATCCTACCGATGCCCCTTCTGATTGCGGCGATTGCCTCCTTAGTGCGTGGTGAAATATTGCACACTTTCATTTCAGCAGGTGCTTTTGTCGGTTTCATGGTCGCGGCTACGGTAGCACGCGAAGGCTTTAAGCGTGAGGGACAATATAACCGCCGACGCTTTGCAAAAGCACCCAGCACACCGTTCAAAACGGTTGCCGCCTTATTGCTTGCAACCAGTACAGGACTTACCTCAATGTTTGCGACCAATAACAGTCTCCCTGAAAGTGTACTTTTAGGTGCAGCGGCACTATTAGGCTTTTACCTTTCCTACGGTTTAGATCCGAATAAAGATAAGACAGGGGGAATTTCTCTTAATGTCAGTGCTGATGAAGTCATCGACGCATTAGAAGCAGCAGAGGTTAAAATATTAGGGATTGAGACCGCTCGAAAGCGTATCAATAATTTAGAATTAGACCAACACCTAAAACGCATTGTAAAAAAAGCCCGCGATATATTAGTTGTCATTGAAGAAGATCCCAAAGATTTAGACCGTGCACGTAAGTTCTTAAAAGTCTATTTAGAAGGCACACAGCGTGTCACTGAAAGCTATGCTAAGACTTACGGAAAAGAGGCGACAACGGATGTGTTAGACGCTAACTTTAAGCGAGTACTCAGTGCGATTGAAAAAACATTTGATGAGCAACAAGAAAAATTAAAAGAAAATGACCGTTTTGACCTTGATGTAAAAATTGAAGTCTTAGAAACACAGTTAAAACAAGAAGGTATTTCTTAACTGAATAGCTTAAACGCTCTAAAAATAAAGGGCACTACCGAAAAAGCCCTAAAAAAACTTAAAATATAAGGATTCAACACCATGTCAAACGAAGCTAAAACGACGACTGCTACCGCGTTAGATATTATTCCCGGTACAGAAGTCATGCCCACTGAAAATATGACACAAGACATTGTTGCCTTCAATGAAGTCGATGCTATTGAAAAGAAACAAGTCGATGCCATTATTAAAGAAATTGATATGGATGATCGGGGTAGCATCTTATTCTTTGGTAGCAAAGCCCAAGAGCAAATGAGCACCATTTCTGAAAGCATGTTAGAAGGGGTTCGTAATAAAGACCTTGGCGGTGCCAGTAGCTCACTCAATGATATGGTCGTTGCGATTAAAGGGTTTGATATTGATGAACTTAATCCTAATCAAAAACCAAGCTTTTTTGCCAAGCTGTTTGGAAAGGCTAAACCTGTTGCACGCTTTCTAAGCGAATATGAAGATGTCCGTAAACAAATCAGCTCCATCACGGATAAGATGGAAGGACAAAAAACGCAACTGTTAACCGATATTATTTCATTAGATAAACTCTACGAGGCTAACTTAGCATACTTTCATAAACTCGAACTGTATATTTCAGCAGGTGATGAAAAACTCAAACGGTTAGATGATATTGATATTCCAGCCTTAGTCAAAAAGGCTGAGAACGATGCCGAAAACATGTTAGCCGCACAAGCATTGCGTGATTTGCGTAGCGCTCGTGATGACTTAGAACGCCGTTTACATGATTTACGTTTAACCCGTCAAGTAGCAATGCAAAGCTTACCCAGTATTCGTTTAGTACAAGAAAATGACAAAACACTGATTAATAAAATCAACTCAACCCTCATCAACACCGTTCCACTATGGAAAAATCAATTAGCTCAAGCCGTCACCATCTTCCGTATGAGTGATGCAGCGGATACCGTAAAACGTGCCAGTGATTTAACCAATGAGCTACTCGAAGCCAATGCGGACAATTTGCGTACAGCAAATGTTGAAGTACGCAAACAAATGGAGCGGGGCATCTTTGATATTGAATCGGTGCGTAAGGCCAATACCACCTTAATTGCTACCATCAACGACAGTTTGAAAATTGCCGATGAAGGTAAAGCAGCACGCGCAGAAGCAACCATTGAGTTAAAAAGCTTAGAAAGTGAATTACGCCAAGCCCTCGTTTCATCCAAAGCAAAAGCAGATGAAGCCAATGTTAGCGCACCGAAAGCATTACTTAACTAAAAACTGTCCACAGTCTAGGTGATTTTCAGTAGAAATATCTGTTATTGGACAACCGCCTAAATATTAGATTGATATCTAAAAGAGGTTAACAGCACGGGTTAACCTCTACCACAGAGAGGAAATAAAAAAGATGAGTTTATGGGATAAAGTATTCGGTGAGTTTGTTGATATCATTGAATGGACAGAAGATAACCCTGACACGATGGTTTATCGTTTTGAACGTTATGGCAATGAAATTAAATACGGTGCTAAGTTAACGGTACGCGAAACACAGGTTGCTGTCTTTGTTAACGAGGGGCAGATTGCCGATATATTAACGCCTGGTTTATATGAGTTAGAAACTAAAAACCTGCCTGTTTTGACTACGCTACAACATTGGGAGCATGGTTTTAACAGCCCTTTTAAAGCTGAGGTTTATTTCTTTAACATGCGTCAGTTTACCAACCTAAAATGGGGGACTAAAAACCCGATTATGCTACGTGATGCTGAATTTAGCATGGTACGTTTGCGTACTTTCGGCAGTTATTCCATCCGTATTAATGAGCCTAAAAAGTTCATGATGGAAATTTTAGGAACTGATGGTCACTTTACGGTTGATGAAATCAGCAATCAATTACGCGATATTATCGTCTCGCGCTACAGCAGTATTTTAGGAAAATCAAATATTCCTGTGCTTGATTTAGCAGGCAACTACGATCAACTGGGTAAATTCATAACCGAACGTATTGCCCCTGAGTTTATAGATTATGGTATTGAACTCACTAAAGTTTTAGTCGAAAACAT
>JAGLBW010000081.1 GCA_023146545.1 Cocleimonas sp. | reverse complement strand
CAGGCAGTGCAATGGAAATGGGGATTGGGCTTGCAATGGGTCAGCAAATGACTAACGCTTTAGCACCAAATCAAGCACCCTCTGCTATTGCACCCTCCAATAGCGCGCCACCGCCAATACCCAATGATCGTTGGCATATTGCACTCAATGGCGAATCCACAGGACCTCACTCTATTGAAACAATTAAGAAAATGATTAAAGAAGGGGTTGTTGTGGATGACACCTTAGTATGGCTTTCTGGAATGCCCGAATGGCAAACGGCGGCTGAAAATACTACCCTTAAAGCACTCCTACAACAGAACCAAAATAACCAGCCCCCACCGATACCTCGCTAAGCTTATTATTTAGCAGATCAATCATTTTTTTAAAGAGTCCAAATATTAATCAATACGTAATGTTTGGACTCCTCCCAAATCATCAGTACTACCCTCATATCATTACAATGTTCAACACCCTCTTGGCTTATCATCATTCAGGTATTTTTAGTGACCTCAATAACAAAAAAACATGATCACTCACATCATCATTCCTCTGATCATCAACTTGAGGACGTTACACAAACTCACTTTCCTTGTGAGCAATGTGGTGCAGATCTTATTTATTCACCTGATAGCCAAAATCTAAAATGTACTTACTGTGGTTTTCATAACCCTATCCCCAGTAATTACCAAGAGATTAAAGAGTACGATTTTTACAGTGCCTTACGTGAACTTCAACATTTAAAAAAAGATGATACCAAAGCAATAGCCCGTATTATTCGCTGTCCATCGTGTGCTGCTCAATTTTCGCTTGAAGATGAATTCTCCGCCGACTGTCCCTTTTGTGGAACACCTGTTGTCGCCAGCACTGAACAGGTTCGTTTTATTCAACCTAAATCTTTATTACCCTTTAAAATTACCGATGAACAAGCGATTAATGCTTTTGATCAATGGGTTGATCGCTTATGGTTTGCACCCTCCTCCCTGAAAAAAATATCCCGACGTAATGAGAAATTAATGGGCGTTTATCTCCCCTATTGGACGTATGACAGCCATACCGAAAACAGTTACCGAGGGCAGCGCGGCACTATTTATTATGAACGCCAAGTGTTTCATGCGGTTGTTGATGGACGGAGAGTACAACAAGTCCGCTCCGTACCACGCATCCGTTGGCAAGCTGTATCAGGACATATTCCCTTACATTTTGACGATGTCCTTATTGGCGCAAGCAAAACCTTACCCCGAAATATTATTGATTATTTAGAACCGTGGGATTTACACGACCTTGTCCCCTACTCTGAAGCTTACCTTAGTGGTTTTCACAGTGAATTATATCAAATCACCGTTGATCAAGGTTATCTCCAAGCCAAACAACTCATGGATCATCATATCGACCGTGCCATCCGCGAAGATATAGGCGGAGATCAACAACGTATTGCTGATGTCAGAACAAGCCATTCAGAAACCACCTTTAAACACTTATTGCTTCCCGTTTGGTCTGCGGCATTTAAGTACAAAGGTAAAACTTACCGTTACGTGGTTAATGGTCGTAATGGAAAAATTCACGGAGAACGCCCCTACAGTACTGTTAAAATATTCTTCGCAATTATATTTCTAATCAGCTGTTTAGGGGGTGGTCTCTATGTTATGGAAAAATCAGGGCTACTGGATAAAGTGCAAGGATATCAACATAGCAGCCCTTACAATCGCGGAGGATATTATTAAAAGATGAGAGCTAACCCTCTTTTTTCCTTTGATGTGGATTAGCACGTTCCGTGCCATCACCAAATTTCACTTCACTGAACCTTAAAATCAATACCGAAATTGTTAATAGCAAAATAGCTAAAACCACCATAATGGCACGCTCATTTCCCATCGTTTTAAGATCAACCGCGAGATAACGCGTCAACGCCGTAATCGAAATAAACAATAAAAAAATCACGGGCAAACGCTTCGTTTTAAAGAAAATACCCACCATTGCACCCAGTTCAAGATAAATAAACAACAGTAAAATATCAGACAAACTGGCAAATGGTTTTTCCATAATAATCAAATATTCATGAATGGCTGTCCATGCAACCGTTCCGCCGATCATAAAAAGTCCCACCAAATGGAACACCTCTACCGCACCATCCCCTACTTTTTCAATATTTTTACCCAGTTTTTCAAGATAAAACCCAATATTTTTCATAGCCACCCCTGTACGTTATTTATAAAACTACCCCGCATATTCTCATAGCCTTAATTAAATGAAAAGCAGGCGAGCAATTACTAGGAAAAAGTTGCCAGCTAGGTTTACACTACGCGGTTTTTATTTTTAGCGGAGTATAATAAATGGCTGATCCTGCTATTTTAGTTATTGGTCACGGTTCACGAAGTGTTTCTGCGGTTGAAGAGTTTCATCAAGTCGCAGCACAGTTAAAAAAGCGTTACCCTACGCGTTTGGTTGAAACAGGTTTTTTAGAATTTGCTAGCCCTGTTATTGCAGAGGGTTTGGATAAACTAATTGCTCAAGGGGCAACCGATATTATTGGCGTACCTGGAATGCTAATGGCGGCAGGTCATGCTAAAAATGACATTCCCAGCGAAATTAATCATTTAATGGCAGAAAACCCAAAGGTAACGATTCGTTATGCGACGGAGTTGGGGGTCAATGCAAAAATGATCCAAGCGGCAGCAGCACGTATTGAAGAAGCTGAAGCACTGTTTGGAGCAGATTATCAACGTAAAGATACGTTATTAATGGTCGTCGGACGCGGTGCTTCAGACTCTGATGCTAATTCCAATATTTGTAAGATTACCCGCATGTTAGAAGAAGGCATGGGGTTTGGCTGGGCAATGACCAGTTTTAGTGGTGTCACCACACCCTTGGCTAATGATGCTTTAGCACGCGCCCATCGCTTAGGGTTTAAAAAGGTGTTGTTGTTTCCCTATTTTTTATTTTCGGGACGATTAATTGACCGTATTTATCAATGGGCTGATGAATATCAACAACAACACCCCGAAATTCAATTAGTCAAGGCAGGTTACCTCAATGATCATCCCTTAGTCATTGATACCTTTGTTGATAAGATCATAGAAGCTGAACAAGGTACAGGCAATATGAATTGTCAGCTCTGCCAATATCGTGTTCAAATTATTGGACACGAACACAATGTCGGCGCACCACAAGAAGGTCATCATCACCATGTCCGTGGTGCGGGTACAGATGCTGATCACCATCACCACCACAAATAGCGTTTTTTAATCTCGCAATGAAATCTGTTGCCAATGTCGCTGTATGGCAATAGCGGCTAAGGTTTCATCAGGATCAACGGCGACAGGGGTTTCCACTTTTTCCAATAAGGGTAAATCATTGTGGGAATCACTGTAAAAATAACTCCCTTGTAAGCCTGCATTATGCTCTGCTAGCCAAGCGGTTAAACGCACCACTTTGCCTTGATGAAAACAAGCGGTTCCTTCAATCTTAGTGGTGTAACATCCTTCAACCTGCTGTGGCTCGGTTGCAATTAAATACGGAATATCAAAAGCGTCAACAATAGGACGCGTAATAAAGCTGTTCGTTGCTGTAATCACTACCAAAGTATGCCCTTGTCTACGGTGTGATTCGACTAACGCTTTAGCTTTTTTACTCATCAAAGGCAAAATAACCGTTTGCATAAATTCTTGATGCAATGCCGTTAAGGTTTCCTGACTATTTTCAGATAAAAACTTAAAACTAAAAGCAGAAAACTCATCAATATCTAATACCCCTTGCTCGTATTGCTGGTAGAAACGTTTATTTTCAGCCTCATAAAAAGTGACATCCACTAATTTTTTATCGACTAAAAACTGTCCCCATTCATAATCACTATCGCCACTAAGTAAGGTATTATCAAGGTCAAAAAGGGCTAACGTCATTTTAAATCACATATTATTCAAGGTTAAAAGAAAGTTTTTTACCCATCAGCTTACACCACCTCTAATATTGAACCTAAAAATTCCAATTGAATATAAATAATTTTTTTGTGATCGCTTAAAAAACAAACAGAGGTTGCTGATTTCAATAAAAAAATAATTTTATGCTTTAAATTTGATGATTTCTGCACAATGTGGAAGAATACAGCTATAGAACTTAATAATTAATCAAATTTAAGGAAGCTTTATTCAGACCTTAAAGAGCTTGAGCAGCTTATCATTTGTGCACTTGCTCTTCAAAAAGTCACTCGCTGTCAATCAAATATTGATGATGGTACGTTACCGTAGCATGGAATAATCACCCAAGCCTTTACTAGAAAAGCTTCAATAAAAACAATCATACTCATCTCACTCATGATTTTAACTACTATTTTAGCTAATAATATTAAAGGTATACTGGTCGAAACTATTCAACACGCTGACCAAAAGTCTTCTTTAAAACATAAATTTGGAGAATAACCGTGATTGATAGGGAAGGCTTTAGAGCCAATGTTGGTATTATCCTTTCGAATTGCGAAGGTGACGTATTTTGGGGTAAACGAATCGGTCAAACCTCTTGGCAGTTTCCTCAAGGCGGCATTGACCGAGGAGAAACACCACTGGAAGCGATGTACCGCGAGCTACAAGAAGAAACAGGCTTATTATCCAAGCATGTTGAAGTCATTGGTTGTACTCAAAGTTGGCTGTATTACCACCTACCAAAACATATGATTCGCCATCGTTCCAAGCCCACCTGTATTGGACAAAAACAACGTTGGTTTTTATTACGACTCATCTGCTCTGACAACAGCGTCAACCTACAAGCCAGCAAAATGCCTGAGTTTGATGGCTGGCGCTGGGTGAATTATTCTCACCCCGTCCAAGCAGTTGTCTACTTTAAACGCCACGTTTACGAACGAGCAATGGCAGAGCTCGAACCGTTACTGCTTAAAGATATGGCTATCAACAAACGGGCGCGTTCCTAACGTTATCGTTAAAACTATCAAACAGTAGGGGGATACGCTGACAACAGCAAGCGCACCGTAGTAACTTATTTGTTTCTAAAACGTTAAACAACAGGGTACTATTGCTTCTCTCCTTTTCTTTGCATGACAGGTATTATGAAAAAAATAGGTATTGTTGGTGCCACAGGTTATACCGGCGTTGAATTATTACGGCTATTAGCCACTCACCCACAGGTCGAAATATCCTTTGTGACATCACGATCAAACGTTGGTATGCGGGTGGATGCGATGTTCCCTAATTTACGCGGTTTTATTGATTTAACCTTCAGTAATCCTGACAGCGATGCACTTTCTGAGTGTGACTTAGTCTTTTTTGCAACGCCCAATGGTATAGCAATGCAACAAACTCCCGCGTTATTAAACGCAGGTGTTAAAGTCATTGATTTAGCCGCTGATTTTCGTATCAAAGACCTTGATGTCTGGAGTCATTGGTACGGGATGACACATGCTTGCCCTGATTTAGTCGCAGAAGCTGTCTATGGTTTACCCGAAATCAACCGAGAGCAGATAAAAACGGCGCGTTTAATCGCCAACCCAGGATGTTATCCTACTGCAGTGACACTTGGTTTACTCCCATTGATTACTCAAGGTAGCATCCATCTCAATGATATTATAGCTGATACTAAGTCAGGTATTAGTGGTGCTGGTCGTCAAGCTAATATTGGCACTTTACTCAGTGAAGCGGGTGAAAGTTTTAAAGCGTACGCTGTTGATGGTCATCGTCATCAACCTGAAATAGCACAAACCCTCTCATTAGCCTGTGGTGAACCCGTCGATCTTAGTTTTACCCCTCATTTATTACCCATTATTCGTGGAATTCATGCTACGCTTTATGTTAAGGAGCTTCATAAAGCAAAAGCATCACTAAATTTACAAGCGATGTATGAAGATTTCTACAGCAATGAACCCTTTGTGGATATTTTACCCGAAGGCTCACACCCTGAAACACGCGCTGTAAAAAGCTCCAATATGTGCCGTATTTCACCCCATCGACCCGCAACAGGATCACGGATTGTTATTTTGTCGGTGATTGATAATCTTGTTAAGGGAGCGGCAGGACAAGCGGTTCAGAATATGAATTTAATGCTTGGTTTTGATGAAACAACCGCCTTAATGCAACCTGCTTTATTGCCCTAAGTTTTATAGGTTATAGACATTATCAGATTAAATTTTTCGGGCGAAATGAAACGACTGACAATATATTTATCAAGCCTGAAATAACTAATAGGACATACGCTATACAAGAAGACGATCTTCATCAATCCTTTCGAAGGAAAAATTCTACTCAAAAAACAATCGCTTATTGTGTTTTTCCTACTTAATTAAAACTTGAAATCAGTGAAGCAGTTGAACTCCAATATTTCTGCCTGTTTCATTTTGCCTTATTAAAATCCCTGAGGAGGGTGCGCATGTTTGGAAAAAAAAGTAGGAAACCTCAGCCAGCCAATACCCACCACACTACCGCAAATGTTCAAACAGAAGAAGCCACTGATGAAAAGCCAAAAATTGAGACATGGATTGGTGGCAATGCAAAAATCAGAGGGGATATAGAATTTACAGGCGCTTGCAGTATTGATGGCGGAATCGAAGGCAATATTTCCTCTAAAGACCCCAGATCTACCCTCATTTTAGGTGAGCAAGGGCATATTATCGGCAATGTTAGTGTTGCTAATGTTTATGCTAATGGCAAAATAGACGGCAATGTCATGGCCATTAAAAAAGTTGAATTACACCCAAAAGCCCGTATTAATGGTGATCTACATTACAATCTATTAGAAATGGCAGTTGGTGCAGGGGTCAATGGAAAATTAATGCATCAAGAAGCACAAGCCGTGGAGCCTGTCATTCAATTAGCAGACACCTCATCCCAAAAAGAAGCAAAAAAGAAAGCACAGTCCAAAGCTTAACCAATGTAGATTGTCAGATTATTCGCACCTTAGCGGCATCTCAGATACCCTATAGAAAATTCAACAGAATCGAGCACCTAAACAAGGCTCGATTTTTTATTTCTTTGATAACAACTTCAGGAAAAAAACCATGTCCGCACAAACAGCAATAGAAACAGCAAGCCCCTCCGATGCTCCCCTAAACTTTACCAACGCCGCCGCTGCAAAAGTAAAAAGTTTAATTGAAGAAGAGCAAAACGACAGTTTAAAACTACGCGTTTTTGTATCAGGCGGCGGTTGTTCAGGCTTTCAATACGGCTTCACCTTTGACGAAAATATCACCGATGGTGATACCAGCGTCACCAATGATGGCGTAACCTTATTAATTGACCCAATGAGCTTTCAATACCTAATCGGCGCAGACATTGACTACACCGAAGGTTTAGAAGGATCACAATTTGTCATACGCAACCCCAATGCGACAACCACTTGCGGTTGTGGCTCATCATTTAATGTTTAATAACGTAACCCCGTGTGCAACTTATTCAG
>JAGLBW010000080.1 GCA_023146545.1 Cocleimonas sp. | reverse complement strand
ATCCGTTACGCGGTTTTGTGTCTCCCATGTAAACCCATCACCCATCACATGAAAATCCACGTGTTCTTGTCGTTTAAAGAAATTTTGTTCACCTGTTTCCATACGTCCTTTAACAAATTGCAAAATCGCAACCTGTTGTCCATGCCCTAATGCCCGCGCCACCATACCAAAAGCCGAGGAGCTTTTTCCCTTACCATTACCTGTTAAGAGAATAACAACCCCACGTTCCTCTTGAGCCTCTGCAATACGTTGATCCACAATCGCTTTAGTGCGTTTCATGCGGTCATTATGACGCTGTTCTCTTGTTGATTTAGGATCTGATTCAGTCATGTTAAGCCTCAATACTTAAGAATAAGAGGAGAGATTATAGCCCGAGATAAACAAACTTAGATTTTTCTTACTTTTAATGCTGTTATTCGATTCTTCTTCTCGTTAATTTTAGATATAAATCAGCTCTAAATACATAATGCGTTTTAACAAGAAAACATTGACTAATCAATGGATCAGCTCGTGACATAATGCCAGTCAAAAGCTGACAAACTGGTGAATAACTGGTAGATTAACTCACCTATTTAACGTGTAGGTGGATTATGAATATAGAAGAGTCGCTTGGTTTAAATCAGCGTTTTGAAAGCCCAGAAGCTGAGCGTAAGCGCTTAAGGTTGTATATCAACTTAAAGTTAGCATCTACTGGACAGCCTGTCAGCCATGGTGATGATGATAAGTTTATGTCGACTGCCAGTGACTTACTAAAAAGTTACCGCGAAAAAAATCGTCGGTTACATGATTATCAATGCCCTGTTGATCAACGTATTCAAGATTTCCTTGATGATTACCTCTCTGAGACAGGAGAGGTCATTTCAAAATTGCCTTCTAATAGCTTGGTTTTAGATCGTTACGGTGTAGCGCGTGAACTATCCATTCCCGCAGGGAGTGACAAATTTACCTCTGATATTGTCTCCAGCTATCGGATTCGGCAAGGCGTTTTACATAACCCTGCAAATGATCGTCGCACCACCAAGGGATCCTTTCATATTGTTGATGGTGGTTTACCCATTCCAGGGGATAAGAAAACAGTGCCGAAGGTTACTTTTGCGCGTTTATTAAAAGCGGCCTTAAATCCACCTGAAGCGTTATTACAATTGCCCTTTACGACCAATGAAATCCAGCAAGCAACATTGTTTGTCTCGTTATTATTACGTCCCACAGTTTGTCCTGAGATCCCGACAGTATCTTCTGAAAAAAGTATGGAAATTCGCTTTTTTGCCCCTGGAAATCTTGTCAGTAATTTAGATTTTGTGGAAAGTATTTTTGGCAATGCGGGTAACCCTTACCTTGCTGAGCATGATGCCGCTTTGGATATTGATCATTGGTCAGGTCATACTGGTTGCGTTATTTTAGCGCCACACCTTAGAGAGCTGACGAAAAAAGCATTAGGTTTGCCACATTATGATGCGGCAACAGAAGCACAGCGAAAAGACAGTATGTGTTGGCGCTCGGAAGATGAAAAATACAATGATGGCGATGCTTTCAAAATTACCTGTCGTACCGATGAAGGCATTATCGTCACTTTACTCGCCGATAATTATTATGGCTATTGTAAAAAGGAAGTTAAAACACAACTCAGCTACGCGACCAACCTCTTTGGGCTAACCGAAGAAGAACATGCAGGGGGTGCACTTGCGTTTGCACGGCGTAATCATGGTGATGAATTTGGGATCGATAGCGAGGTCAGAAAAGAGCTATCGCATTATAACTTTAAAACCTTAGTTGAACAGTTCAGTGGCACAATGGAGGTACAACCCGAAGGTTATGCGATTGATAAAAACCATCCTGATTTAATCTATATCCCCTTAGATATTCGTATGGATATTAGCACCCAAACCATTCGCTGGAAAAAAGACGGTGTAAAGCAACAGATTCAATTACAGCCCAATAAAATCTACATGCAACCCAATGGCTATAAAATTGAGATGGTAAAACACCCTGATGCCCCGTCTTGGCGTTTAATTGGGACTGATCCAGAGGGCGTTTTCTGCCATAAGCCCTGCACGGTATCAGGAGGGGGTAAATCAGAAATTTCTAAGTCGTTGAATGATGCTGTGATTTATGGTTCAGTCTACGTGCAAAATTTTGATGATGATATGAATCAAGTAGGTGCTATCTTTGAGCGGGATTACAGCCACCGTCTCAAACTAGAATTTACTGATGAAGATCGTTGTTCATCAAGAAAACCATTAGATGAAGACCGTAGTTTAGGTTCGGTCATCCGTTTATTAATGCCCTCCTCAAGTAATACCGATGAATACAACGAATGGTTATCCACTATCCCACCGCGTATTTTATCACAAGCCTTTATTATCAAAAGGATGCATTGGCAAGGGGATAGTGATCATTGGCGCGAACATTTCTCTGTTGATATTGTTAATGGGATGCCAGGGCACGCTCTAAAATACAAAGGGCGTGAGCTTAGAGCCTCTTACTTACGGGTTGGCTTGGATAAAAAAGGCGTTTGGTATACCTACAAAGTGCGTCAAGATTTCATCGCCACCGAAAAAGTGCAAATGGAAGATGATATCAGTGCTTCTGTCGTGGTTGCCGCTGATAAATTACCTAATTTACCGCCTGAGTTATCTAACCCCAGTGTTAAGTTGGTTAAAAACTGTGAATATCGTTTATTCCAACGTCCTGACGAAGCAATTCATCGCGGTTATGATACGCAAACTGAAATTGATATGGCAGAACCGAATAACTTTATTGCTAACTATGAGCCTTTGATTGATGAAAAGCTAAAGGCGATTGTGGAAGATGTTGTCGAGTTTCAAAAATACACGGATCCAATGCGTGATTTACTGCAAGCCGCTTATGATAAAGGTGATCAATACGTCGTCTCTTCTGCTGATCCACGAATGATTAATGGCGCACCCAGTCAAAATCCGCGTTATTTACAACTTCGTCCCGATTTACGCCAACCCATGAGGACTTATGTCGCACAAATGGGCGCGCGTATTAATCGTCATGTCCCTTTAGATCAAACGCTAATTACCCCTGTTAATGCGGTGTTGACAGGACGACGTAACAACCCTGCAGAAGAAGGTATTCGCCCTTTAGCCGTTTATAACCCGATTCACTATCAAGAACTTCCTGAATTATTTATGGATTTTATTTGTAGTGTCACAGGAAAATCACCGTCAACGACAGGCACAGGTAGTGAAGGCGCACTCACAAAAGGGCCGTTTAATGCACTGCGCCCCACCGTAGACCTTAATAATACCTTGGTCTCCTTTATAATTACGGGTTATGCAGGTTTTTCTAGTGCAGCAGGTTATATTGGTTCTAATTTACGGGTTGATCACGATATTAGTTTATTAATTCCTGAAATTTGGGCGCGTTTAAGCGAGCAAGAACGTGATCCAAACAATCTCATTGAGAAAGGTTACTTAGAGAAACTCAATAATTTTGACTATAACAACACACGCGTTAAAGCCAGCCGCTTAGGTTATCGAATTACCAGCCGCTTTATTGAAGCTTATTTAGGGAAAATTTTTGATAACCCATCAGTTGTGTTTGATGAAGAAATTCTAAAGCCAGAAACTCAAAATATGGCGGATTATGTTGATGGTATCCACAATATTGTAGAAGCACAGCAAACCGTAGCACAACGTTATTTAGATGATGGCAGCATTGAAGATGCCTGTCCTCCCTTAAAAGCATTGCTTTATATTATGGCAACGGGTGAATACAAAGGCAGAACCATTCAGCATGATGAAATCCGTGCCTTATTCGACCGTGATGCGATGTTGCAATCCGATTGGTATCAAAAGCGTCTGGAAACTAAACAACAACGCGACATCACACAATGGAAAAAACTGTGCAAAAACCTTGAAGCATTTATGAGTTTAGATGGTCATGACGATCTTAATGAATCATTAAAGATTCAAGAGCGTCTTAAAAAAGCCAATATAATGTTAGAAAAAGTCAGCCAAACCGATTATGTAGACAGTCTGCAAGGGACTATTGGTGCGGATACATTAGCAGCATGTATTGATCCTTCTTAATATTATCAGATGTATTGATCTTAGGAAGCGCATTAATGAGTAACATTGATGTGCTTCGTATCCGTAGTGTTTAGATTATTTTCATCCTTGATCATTTCTAATGGGCTGATCACCTGATCTGTATGCCCTCACCCACACTGGAAACGTAATGCCAATAATTTCTATTGGCTTGACTTCTATCCTATAAATACCTTTTTTAACGTCGTAAAATGCCCAGTCCTTGTTTAATTTTTAGGACTAAAAATGAAATTTACGCTTCCTTTATCTTTTCCCTTTTTATTGTTATTTTTTTCTAATACCTTATGGGCGAACAATATTAATATTGAAGCACCTTATGTTCGTGCAATCCCATCAGGACAAACAATTTCGGCAGCATTTATGAGATTGAGCAACCGAAGTGATGTCCCGATTGATTTAATTGCTGCCAGTAGCAATATAGCAAGTACCGTAGAGTTGCATCATCATATTAATGAGGATGGCATGATGAAAATGCGTCAAGTGCCAAAAATCAGTATTGCCGCCAAAAGTAAAACAGAGCTTCAACCAGGGGGTTATCACCTTATGTTGATTGATCTAAAACAAGTGATAAAACCTGATGATATCATTGAATTAACTCTAAAATTCAGTAATGGCTCACAACAAACCATCAACGCTAAAGTTAAGAAAGTTATGGCAGGGATGATGAAACAAAAAATGAGCAATCCCCCTAAATCTAGGGCGGATGATGCAAAACGATCAATGATAAAACACACCCATCCAATGCCTAATTTAATGCGTGTTATTAATAAATTTTCAGATCAATTATCATTGAGCGAGAAACAAGCCGCCGCGCTAAAGCAATGGCAAACAGAACATCAACCGATGGCTAAAAAAATAATGAACACTATTTTAAAACTAGAAGCCGATCTTCACACCGCTGCCATTAGTGATGAGCCTCTGAGAAAAATAGATCAGCTCGCCGATGCCATTATGCAAAACCGTATGAAATTAATTCGTGGCAAAGCACTCTGCCGTGAAAACATGAAAAAAATACTCAATAATGAACAATATAAGCAGGTAGTCACACTCTATACCACAAAAATTAAGGATTAAAATTAGCGTCTCTTTAAGAGGCTGAAATTAACAGCTTTTGCTTCATTTATCCCCTTTTTTTGGAGCTTAAGCTTTCGTTAGCCTAAATTAAAAAAAACGTAATGATTTTGACTATGATTTCTTGAGTTAAAAAAGGCACACTGTCTTATCGTGCTTTACTTTGACTCTATCAAATTATTTTATAGGAAAAATTTTACTATGAAAAAAATAAAAATAATATTACTAAGCGCCTTATTATTATCATACTTCATTCCCTCCTTAAGCTTCTCTGAGAGCGCTTTATCACGGTTTTCTCGCTTGCATAACGCAGGGCTTCTCGTGACGGATGGTTACGGACAAACCTTAAAATCGACACATGCTAATCGTGCTTTTGTCCCTGCTTCAACAACAAAATTAGCCACCGCATGGTTAGCTTTAAACCGTTGGGGTGAGCAGTATCGTTTTCGTACCCCATTCTACTTTGATCACCGTGATCGTACCTTGTGGGTAAAAGGTAGTGGTGATCCTTATCTTATTTCCGAAGAACTTGCCACCATTGCACGAAAAATTGCACAGCGGGGTATCCGCCAAATTGACCGCATTGCTTTGGATAATAGCTTGTTTGAAGCAGGTTTAGTGTTATCAGGAACAGGACGCACTAACAATCCTTATGATGCCGTTCCCTCTGCTTTAGCGGCTAATTTTAATACCGTGAATATTAAAAAACGGCGTGGCAAAGTCATTTCTGCTGAAGCCCAAACGCCACTAACACCCTTTGCTAGAAGCATGAAAAAACGTTTTAAGCGCGGTACATTACGCGTTAATACAGGCAGAAACCCTCATAATGCAGAGCGTTATTTTGGTGAGTTATTAGCCGCTTTTTTACGACAAGAAGGTTTACAGGTCAGCCGTTCGATTGTTTTTGGACAAACGCCGCCGTTGAAATTACTCTATCAGCATCAAAACAGTCGAACACTCGCTGAGATGATTCGTCCGATGTTGAAATATTCAACTAACTTTATCGCTAATCAACTGGCGCTGGCATTGGCTGCGGATGCTTATAAAAGACCTGCAAATGGACAGCTTGTGAAACGCTTTATGAACAGCACCTTGCGTGCTCAGTTTCACTGGCAGAATTTCAACCTTCAAGAAGGGGCAGGCTTATCCCGTAAAAACCGCCTTTCCCCGCGTCAATTAATCGATTTGCTTAATCGTTTTAAACAGTGGAAACACCTATTGCCTAGAAAAGAGACGGGGGTTTATGCTAAATCAGGGACGTTAAGAGGTGTTAGCACCTTAGCAGGGTATTTAGTAAAAAATAATCAATGGAAACCGTTTGCTTTAATGATTAATCAGCGCGTTCCAAGTGGTTTACGCAACCGTATTGCTAAACAATTAAGACAACGGTTTTAAGGTGCGATTAAACGCTAATGATTAATACCTGTGGTACTGGGGTTAGTCGTTACAACAGCCCGACAGTGCATTGTTTTGATCAATCAGCACGGTGGTTTTATAATGGTAGTTTATATCCGACATGCCATCGCTACAGCTTGTTTTTTCCATCACTAACACAATCGCGTGTTGTTTATCGACGGCACTACTCACTAGGTTTCCACTAGGGCTGTTGGTGGCCTTACCATAAAATACAATGGGTGCTTTGAATTTTAGACCATTCGCATCTTGGTAGACCATGTGTTTTCTATGAATATCGATACCCCAGAAGGGTTCGGTTCCTGAACAATTAAACTGAGGTTTTATTTTACGGGTTTCCTTAGTTTCTCGATCAACCTTGACCGCCACAGGCGATGTTTGTTGTTTTTGATAGCCTTGTAAATAATTGGCGTTGACCCACCCTTTTTTGTCTTTCCATGAAATAGGAAGCCATGAATGATCTTCTTCATAAGCCGCCCACGTTAAAACGCGAATCTCATCGGCATCATGAGGAATAGATGAAATAATCGGGTTTTTCAACCCAGGCCCTGAACGTAGGTTAAGGTGATCACCTGTTTCAACGTTTTTAACTTTATAGAAAGCATACTTTTCTTGTGCTTCTGCGAGGGATGTTAATAACAACATCACCCATAGAGCCATTAATAACCGTGTCATACTGGTACTCCTGTTATTTGTTATTTTATAGTCTTTCAGATAAATAATTTCTAAAAAAACAATGTTTTTGTAGGATCCACTGACCTTAGAAAGCGAATTAATTAAACACCTCTGATGTGTTTCGTACTTCAGTACATCCTACAAGACCCTTGGAAGTTTAATTTATGAATAGCTATAGAGAAATAAGCTACCGAATCTAATGGGGGGGATCTTTGATTAGAGGTGTCAGTATCATTGCTATATTAAGGGTAGTACATTAAATTTATTTTTGAAGTTTATGCTTAATTATTTTTCATCCTTTTTCTCTTTTGTGAATTGACTTGTGGAGAAAAAAAATAGAGACTCCAAATTATGAATAATAACATCCCCCCATCAATGAGTAATCAACGTTGGCGCTTGCTGAAACACTGCAAGAATGCCATGTTGTAATCTATTTTTTTCAATCTGGCTGCTCGATTAAACAGCCAGCATTAAGCACACTTCCCTCTGATCCGTTTTAATCTTGCCGCCTTTTCTTTAAGGTCATGATAATGCAAGCGCAAACATCAGCACACTCTGCACAACAAAATTTTTCAGGCATCCTTTTTGCCTTAGCCGCTACTGTTTTATTTTCACTCAAACCCGTCGTGGTTAAATTAGCTTATCTTAGTGGGGCAGAACCTTTAGAGGCGATCACATTACTGACGTTACGGATGCTGTTTGCACTGCCTTTTTATGTTGTCATTACAGCGATGTTATACAATAAAAAACGGCATCAACAGATCTTCACTGCTAAAACCTTTCTTGGTATTTCATTCACAGGTTTACTGGCTTATTATTTTGCCGCTTATTTTGATCTTTGGGGATTACAGTACATTAGCGCACAATTAGAGCGAATGACCTTATTTATTTATCCTTCATTGGTAGCATTGTTAGGCTTTATTTTCTTTAAACAGCGACTGACACGGCAACTTATTGTTGCCATATTATTGACCTACTTAGGGATTTCGCTGATGTATTATCAAGAAAGTTTACTGGAAAGTGAAAACACCACAAAAGGAATGATCTTAGTCGGATTAGCTGCTTTTAGTTTTGCCGCCTATATGGTTTTTAGCAAACAATACATTCAACAGGTGGGCAGTCGCTTGTTTACAGGGTTTTCGATGCTGTTGTCATCGGTCTTTATTCTTGCTCATTTTATGATGACGCAACCCTTTAGTAGTCTAATGCTTGATACCGAGTTGTATTTTATTATTCTGATTCTTGCACTTCCTTGTACGGTGCTTCCCAGTTATTTAATGAGTGAAGCCATCAGACGAATTGGCTCTACTAAGACCAGCATTACCAATAGTACAGGACCAATGGTGACATTGATCGCTGCGATTATTCTATTAGGTGAACCGTTCTCATTGGCTTATGTTTTTGGCATGTTATTGATTATATTTGGTGTTTATCTGCTATCTAAATCATAATTTCTACTTTAGGTGCAGAACGTACTCGTAAGAAACTGGCAAAACGCGGAATACCCTTACGTGTTTTGCCAAAAAATTTATAGGTAATCACAGCACCAATAACAGGAGGATATTGACGTTCTTGATCACTAAAGCCAGTGCCAATACGAAATTGAACACCGTCAGGCGTTTCAACTAATAAAGCGCCCAATTTTCCACGGTATTTTCCTTTACCCTGTAAATGTTGAATCACGGTTGCTTCTGCATCTTGATGACGCTTTACTTTTAGTAAATAAGGGCTTCGCCCTGTGTGATAAGCAGCACCAGCATAGTGGAGCATTAACCCTTCTCCGCCTATTTTAACCGTAGCATCCAGATTTTTCATTAACTGTTGGTGTGTTTGCAGTCGATACTGTGGAATCAGTTTAAGATAAGGATTACTTGTGGTCTTGAGCAAGTTTTTCAATTGGGATAAACGCTGGGTGAAGTTGCCTTTAGCATTCGGGAGTTCAAACAGTTGGTAGGTGACTTGTTTCCACTCTTGATCAATCGGTGTTTCTTTTCTTACCGTGCTTAGCAGCGCTTCAAAACGATTTCTAGCTATCCATAACTCCCCATCTAAAGGATAATTTGGAAACCCTTGTGTAAACCATGAAGGAGCAATGTAACGATTGCCTTGGCGGGAGATTAAAAACTTACCATCCCAATAAGCACGAACACCATCATATTTTTCACTGACCCAATAGTCGCTCAGTATAATCTGCTCTTTATAGACTTTAGCCAGCAGTAATTCGGGGGCGTGAAGGGGTGTTGCTATTACAGCGAACGGGATTAGCGTCACAAGACTCAATAGCATCATGACGCATTTTTTGTTGTGCTTTTTAAGTAAACCATTCATTAGGCTACGCCTGAGTGAAGATGAAATTTAACTCATGAAGAACGATCAGATTTAAATAAAAACAAATAAAAA
>JAGLBW010000008.1 GCA_023146545.1 Cocleimonas sp. | reverse complement strand
GCATAAAAAAAGGCTGATAAAAATCAGCCTTTTCAAAATTCCAAAGATAACAGAATTTACATATTAACAATACGACCGCCCAAACGGCTTTTATGACGTGCTGCTTTATTTTTATGGATTAAGCCTTTGCTCACTGCTCTATCAAGAACGGGAACAACGTCGTTATAAGCGACTTGTGCTTTTTCTTTTTCGCCTGCTTCAATCGCATAAACAACCGACTTAACAGCTGTACGCATTCCTGAACGCTGATGCTTGTTTCTCATACGACGCTTTTCAGATTGACGTGCACGTTTTTTGGCAGATGTAATATTTGGCAAAATGCTTCTCCCATAAGGGCTTGTTTAAAATAAGGGGCGTATTATGCCGATTCTAACAATAGATAGCAATAATCTTTCCCTTTTTCATCAAATTGTTTAGCAGGCTATCCTTTAAAATAACAGGGTAGCCTTACCTTTAGGTCTAACGGTAAACTCTAATTTTACTCAACTAAAGTTTAAGGGAGATGACTTACATCATCCCACCCATTCCACCCATTCCACCACCCATATCAGGTGCAGCCATTGGCGCATCATCTTGAGGTAACTCAGCAATCATTGCTTCTGTAGTAATGATTAATCCAGAAACAGACGCCGCGTGTTGTAATGCTGCACGGGTTACTTTAGTTGGATCAAGAATACCCATTTCGATCATATCACCGTATTCAGCAGTACGCGCGTTGTAACCGTAAGTACCTTCACCTTTAGCAACCGCATTCAGTACTACAGAACCTTCATCGCCTGCATTGGTACAAATTTGACGTAAAGGCTCTTCCATTGCACGACGTGCAATGTTAACACCCATATCTTCGTCTGCATTTTCGCCTTTCAGACCTTGAATCGCTTGCGCAGCACGAACCAGTGCAACACCACCCCCTGCAACAACACCTTCTTCAACCGCAGCACGAGTTGCATGCAATGCATCTTCAACACGGTCTTTCTTTTCTTTCATTTCAACTTCAGTTGCTGCGCCGATTTTGATCACGGCAACACCGCCTGCTAATTTAGCAACACGCTCTTGAAGTTTCTCTTTATCATAATCAGAGGTTGTGGTTTCGATTTGTGCGCGAATCATACCCACACGATCATCAATCATCGCTTTGTCGCCTGCACCATCAATGATCGTCGTATCATCTTTGGTTACCGTGATACGCTTAGCTTCGCCAAGATCATCCATTTCTAAGGTTTCTAAGCTCATGCCCACTTCTTCAGAAATAACCTTAGCACCCGTTAGGATAGCAAGGTCTTCTAGCATTGCTTTACGACGATCACCAAAGCCAGGAGCTTTGACGGCGGTGACTTTTACAATACCGCGCATGTTATTAACAACTAAGGTTGCTAGTGCTTCGCCTTCAATATCTTCTGCAATAATCATGAGTGGCTTACCTGCTTTAGCAGCACCTTCAAGTGCAGGCAGTAAATCACGGATATTAGAGATTTTTTTGTCATGTAACAAGACGAAAGGATCGTCTAAATCAGCACACATTTTTTGCTGGTTATTAACGAAGTAAGGAGAAAGGTAGCCACGATCAAACTGCATCCCTTCAACAACATCTAATTCGTTTTCTAAAGAATTACCTTCTTCAACTGTGATAACCCCTTCTTGACCCACTTTATCCATTGCATCAGCAATGAGCTGTCCGATCACGGTATCGGAGTTCGCAGAAATTGAGCCAACTTGAGCAATCGCTGAACTATCAGCACACGGAACAGACAACGCTTTAAGCTCAGCAACAGATGCGATAACCGCTTTGTCGATACCGCGCTTAAGATCCATTGGGTTCATGCCTGCCGCAACAGACTTCATGCCTTCGCGAACAATCGCTTGCGCCAGTACCGTTGCCGTGGTGGTTCCATCACCTGCAATATCATTGGTTTGTGAAGCAACTTCCTTCACCATTTGTGCACCCATGTTCTCAAACTTGTCTTCAAGTTCGATTTCTCTCGCAACAGAGACACCATCTTTAGTAATGGTTGGCGCACCGTAAGATTTGTCTAAAACAACATTACGTCCCTTTGGACCTAAGGTTACTTTTACTGCATTTGCTAAAACATTTACGCCGTTCACCATACGTGTACGAGCATCATCACCAAAACGTACTTCTTTTGCACTCATTCTTATGAATTCTCTTAATTTTTTATTCTGAAATAATACGGAGTAGCAACCTAATTCTTGGAGTTATTCATGGTTACCACTGTTATTAACTATCAACAGAGTTTAGCTTTCAATAACGGCTAGGATATCTTCTTCTTTCATCATTAATAAGGCTTCACCATCTACCTTAACTTCGGTACCCGCATATTGACCAAATAAAACCTGATCACCTACTTTTACATCCATAGCACGTACATCACCAGAATCTGTAATTCTACCGTTACCTGCTGCGATGATTTCGCCTGCATTTGGCTTTTCAGTTGCATTATCAGGAATAATGATTCCACCTGCACTTTTACGTTCTTCTTCTGTACGACGTACCAGTACACGATCATGCAAAGGACGAATTTTCATATTTTTACTCCATACATTTTTGTATTTTAAACGCGTATATCTCAAGGGTATATTGAGTATTAGCAGTCTAGCTCAAGGAGTGCTAATGATAGGGTCGGTCTGTTTAAATTCAAGAAAAAAAGTGTTTTTTTTCAAAAAAGGGAGTGGAGTAGTATAAATTGCTTAAAAAACAGTAATAAAAAAGAAAAATACCGTTTATTATCAGTTTAATTTATTATCATCTTTCCGCACAAAGTCACCTTCATAGGTCTTATCATGATGAGATGTTGACGCTTTTCCTTTCGAAAACCCTGACATCCCTTCCTGCACTTTCACAGCGGAATGTTTTAAAATAGAATACACCAAAATTTTACGTGTAAAGGGTATTAGGCAGAAAAACCCCATCGTGTCGGTAACAAAACCAGGCGTCATTAACAAAGCACCTCCAACTGCTAATAAAACCCCTTCAATCATTTCTTGAGCAGGCAATGAGCCAGATGATAAGTTATTCTGAAAACGGGCTAAGGTGGATAAACCTTGTTGACGTAAAAGTACTGCACCAATAATCGCGGTCAGCAATACCAATAAAATGGTTGGAAAGGCTCCAATCATCCCACCGACTTGAATCAAAAGAAAAATTTCAACAATGGGAACGAATAGAAATAAGATAAAAAAAACAGAGGATAGTCTCAAAATAAGTTGCCCCAAAATATTGTATATAGATAATGATATTATCATCCAATGATGGTTACTTATTTCATTTTTTCAACTCCTTTCAAGCGACATTAACCCTCACACATAAGGGATAGCGAAGCTCATTTAATTTAATTATTTTATATATAAATATCTTCAATAGGAAAAGGTTTTCCACAAAAATAACCTTGTGCATAATTAACACCCATTTTTTCAAGCAGTTTTATGGTGATTTCATTTTCAACCAATTCAGCAACGGTGCGTAGATTCATTACTTGCCCTACTTTATTAACCCCATCAACCATTGCTGCATCAATTCTATTTTTACTCATATTACGAATAAAAGAACCATCAATTTTTAAATACTTAAGGGTTAAATCCCGTAAATAACTCAGTGAAGCAAACCCACTACCAAAATCATCTAAAGAACCACTACACCCTATTTCTGAAAGCTGCTTCAAAATCGTTTGGGTTTCTAAAAAATTGGCTAAAGCAATGCTTTCCGATATTTCAAAACACAAGGCACTTGGATCAATATTTTTGTCTTTTAGTAAAGTCTTAACGAAGGGAACAAAGCTAGCGTCAATGACCGTATCCGCAGAAATATTAATGGTGAATAAAGGCTCCTCACCACTCTTTTTAAGTGGGTAATGGGTTGCCATAACCTCTACTGTTTTAACAATCACCCAGCGGTCTATTTTAGTCATTAAACCTAAACGTTCCGCAGAAGGCAAGAAACTACCTGGGGATAATAATTCACCACGGTGATTCATTCTAACCAAAACTTCATATTGATCACTACTTTCACTATCTAATGAAACAATCGGCTGAATATAAAGTGAAAATTGATTGTTCCTCAACGCCTCATTAATCGATTGATCCCAGCTTTTAGTCTGTTCGGACAGTTGGGATTTATCACTAATAGCCGCTTCTTTTATATCTTCAACATAAAGCTGATTGCGCCCATTTTGTTTCGCCTTGTAACACGCATTATCTACTTTAACCATTAGGCTACTACGGTCTGAAACACGGCATTTAGAATCAAATTCAACCGCGCCGATACTCACGCCAACCGAAAAGCTATTTTGCGCCCACGTAAAACGATAATGATGCACATCATTTAAGATACGATTGAGTATATTTCGAGAGGTTTCAATCTCACACTGTGGCAATAAAATCGCAAACTCATCGCCACCAACCCGCGCTAACTTATCCGAAGAACGCACCATTTTTGCAAAAATATCCGAAATTTGCTTCAATAACTCGTCGCCTGCCGCATGTCCACAAACATCATTCACCACTTTAAAGTGATCGAGATCCATATAGCATAAAACATGCCGTTCAGTGGTATGTGTTGCGTTTGATAACAACTCATCTAAAGCACGTTGAAAGCTGTGTCGGTTCATCAAACCTGTTAGGGAATCCACCGAGGCTTGACGGTATAGCTGTGATATCATCCGGCGCTCCTCAGTTAAATCCTGAAGAATAACAATGATATAGCGAACCTTTCCCCTATTGTTTTTCACAGGAACGGTTTTTATCTTTACATAGCGCTGCTCACCTTTCAGGTTAACTAAAGTTAATTTATAAAAGACAGAAGGGATCGATTTACTCTTAAATTGTTGCTCTAACACCCTTTTTAAAATGAAATGTCCTTTATTATCCTCATAATCCTTAATTAAATCATAGATGGATAAGCCTTCTTCCTTAAAATCGCCCTTAAACCCTAAAATTGTGGCTGCCGCATCATTAATATACTCCACAGCAAAGGCAGGGTTTAAACGTATAATACCGCCTGCGGCTGCGTCTAAAAAACTTTCGGTATTAGCAACGGCTACGTTAACATTTTGGTCACTTACACCCATCACATCTTTATTGAGGATCGAGCGATACCTCAAATTGTAAAGTATTGTTCCAAAAACAATCACTAAAAGCAATAAAATGGCTTGTAGTAACGGCAAGAAAACAGGAACATTCGAGACTAAATCACTGCCTTTGTTCGACAAAATTTGCCAAATAGCAATCAACAAACTAAAAACAAATAAAGTGACGATACTCACCACTGAGATCATATCGCCATCCCCATTTGCTCTCTTTATAGAATTTATTATTTTCATTATTATCTATCTTAAAAAGAGTGAGAAAGAGAAATTAAATAACAGGGCATTTTGATACCGTATTTTTTCGTCTATTTAAGGATTTCAAGCAGTGTAACGTAGGACTACACAACGGTTGAGAGCATTAAAACCAACGTAAAAATACCGATAAAAAGCCCCCTTTACTGGTTCCTTCTTCCTAAAGGAGATTGAGTAGAGAAACATCAAGAGGATAAATACTTCTTTACCGCTTAAAAAGCGTCTTCAATAATCTCATAAAAACAAGCCTTACTTCTAGTCTATTAGAATAAATTCTGATGAAATGCGACCCTCAAGTAACACAAGACTAACAAGATAAAAACAATTATAAAGCACCTTCTCCTCTATAGCGCGTATTATTAATACAGTAGACCCACTAAACCTCACCTTTAAAAAAATAAGGGGCAATAAATATTAATAACTTGAAAAGCAGTTAAATTATTTATAATATGATGACCATTCAAAACCCAATCCTTAAAGGAATATACAGAATGTCTATCGATTTAGATAAAATGAAACTCCCTGAATTAATCCAATTGCAAAAGGAGTTAACCGCTAAAATAAAAGAAATGCAGAAAACAGAACGAATTAGCCTTCGCAGAAAAATGGAAGAACTTGCTGAAGAATCAGGCTTTACCTTTGAAGAAGTTATCTCTGGCGCGAAGCCAAGTAAAAAAAGCAAAGTCAAACCTAAATATATTAATCCTAATAATTCAGAGCAAACATGGACAGGCAGAGGCAGAAAACCAAAATGGGTTGAAGCGGCACTTGCTGATGGTAAAAAAATTGAAGACTTGCTGATCTAGTTATTTTCTATTCCAATAGAAAAACAGGGAACTAAAGAATTTTTCCTGAAAGCTTAGTAATAAAAAAGCCCGACTCACTTTTCAGTAAGTTCGGGCTTTTTTATTGTTATATCAATTACCTTACAAGGTTAAGTTGTCATTAATTTTCGGGCAAAAGACCATTTCCTAACTCTTCATTTGTTGGCATTTTTACATTAACAATACGGTCCTGTGTATTAGCACACCCTTCAATTTTATAGCTAACAATATATCGCCCGAGCTTAGCGGTATCAACAGCACCTGTTCCTATTAATTTGCTCTTAATAACTTTCCCTTCTTTATCTTTAACATCTACTCCCGGATCAGCATATGTACTATTTTTAAGAATAACCAAAGGAGATGCACCATGTAGCTTGTATTCACACTTTGGTAAAGCAACGGTCACTGTACGTTTTTCAGTGTTAACACAACCCGCCCCGTTATATTCTAAAGTAGAGTCACCCAACTTCCCTGTATCAACACTGCCTTTTGTTGTTGTATTGACTATTTTTCCTGCATGATCTTTAACAACAAGACCTGGATCAGTGAATTTACTTCCCTTATCAACAAACAAATGGGCTTCACCTTTTAAAGTATAAGTACAGCTTGCAGAAACAACGTTAACGGTACGTTTAATTGAATTACTACACAGTTTACTTTTATACTCTAAAGTATAGCTACCCTCTTTTTTGGTATTAACCGTTCCCAATGTCGCCGTATCTTTAATATCTTCTCCTTCACTGCCTTTCACCACAACACCAGGCTCTTGATATGCTTTGCCCACCGCCATTTCAACCGTACTCTTTCCGAGTAAAGTATATTGACATTTTTCAGCAAACACTTTAACCGTACGTTTAATACTGTTAGTACACATTTTACCTTTGTATTCTATAGTATAGGTTCCTGCTTTTGTGCTATTAACGATTCCTGTTTTAACAACATCACTTACAATCTCATTTTTACTACTTCTAACGCTAACCCCAGGGTCTTTATAGGTATTTCCTAATGCGATCTTGTCTGCGGTCAATCCTGACAACGTATAAGTACAAGCAGCAGGTACTACTTTAGCCAATACTTTAACCATACGTTTAGCTGTATTGCTACAACCTTCTCCTTTATACGTTAACGTATAACTACCTTCCTTTGAACTATTTATTGCTCCCGTACTGCTTTCCTTCAATACTTTATTATTAAAATCTTTTACCTCAAATCCTGGCTCGACATACTTTTTTCCAAAGGCAAGTTCCAAAGGATTAGCGCCTGATAACTTATAACTACAAGAAGAAGGAACAACTTTAACCGTATAATTTTGTTTATTTGAACAACTTTTACCCTCATACGTCACAATATAAGTTCCCAACTTTTTGCTATCAACGGAACCTTTTGTCGTATAAGTAATTTCTTTCTTCTCTTGCATTACTTTAACCACTGGCTTTGAATAAGCGGTTCCAATAGCAAGATTAACCTCATTGCCCCCTGTTATTTTATATTCACAGGGTTGCGGCTTTTTTTCAGGTTCTGGGTCTTTTTTGCTACAACCTGTTATAACAGTACTTGCTAATATCCCTAAAACGATAGGTGTCAGTGCTAAGACTTTCATTATTATCCCCTTTTATTTTTCCAATGACCTTAAAAGACAGGTGAAATTAATTCACTTCTTTGATAAATTTTATTTATTACCTTGTCTGATCATTAAAAATAAACTATTTTTTTACATTATCTATATAAATAAAGCACACTCTTTCTATCAGTAGGCAAGTAAACACAGCAAAAACTATGTTTACTCTTTAGCTATTGAAGAATATAGAGTAAGTACTCTGAACAGCAACTAGTGCTTGAGATTTTGCTCTTCTAAAAACATATCAGTTTGAGAATAAACCCAGTTGACTTGTGGCTGATCACCGACAACACTACCGATCATTTGTGTAATCACCGCAGGAACAATAGAATCTCGTCCATTCAGACCCGTAAATCGAATTAAGGCAAAGCCATTTTTCTTTTCAAACGCACTACCTTTCTCTAAATTTGACATAGACTCCAATTCATCACGACACAAAGAATCTTCTACTTTATCATCATTTTTACAAATGGGTTTTGAATCATAAGGCGACGTTGTATAAGCCGTATTAATCATTCTCTCATCTTCATTAAATAAATTATAAATAAAAGCGAACCCACCGAAATTATTGTTTACATCTTGCCAATAACCATCATCATTACCCATTTGAACCAGAACCCTTTTGTAAGGCTGTGTAATCACTAACTGGTTGGCAATTGAATCCGCATTAAAAGTATAAGCTGTATTCGCTACTTTAAATGCAGAATAAGCATCTGCACGCACACCCTCTTCATTATACGAAGCCCATTGATCATCGACATAACCTGCAGCCGTTTTCTGCGTCCCTTGAATTCTTCTGTCTTGTAAGTTTGCAATTTCACCTTCAGTCCATATAATTTTATTTTTATCCGTAAAATTCTCAATGGCAGTTGCAGGAAGCACCATATCACGGGGGTTATTACTCGCATTATAAAGTCTTACTGTACCCGTTAAGATCGGATCAACATCACCAAAGAAATTACCTGGGGCTGCTTTAGTATCGGTTCTACAATTTTCTTTTTGATTCGGTGCAGCAACACTATAATTATCTACCGCAGAATGGGTGGTTCTTCTTGTATAAGTCCCTTTAACCATTGCATTATGATGTCCTATACGCCACCCTGAACGGCAATAATCCAGTTCTCGACGATAATTTGCAAATAAACGAGCATGCTGGTTATGATAACGTTTACCGTGGGAATCTGTTGCATCATCATCTGTAGAAGCTTGAGCCATACCATAGACAATAATATAACCTGCTTCTGATGCTAGCTTAGCAGTAAATGGATTCGCTTCAGAAGCGAAATCGTTTTCATCCACATCATTTAAATTACTCGCAGGATCAGGAAAATCTCGAAGAATAGAACCATCGCCACTGACCACTTTCCCATTTTCAATTCTAAAACGTGCGACATCAGTCGCTGATAAATACAAGTTAAAATCTAAAACTTCTTCTGAAACTTTTTTATCATATATCGCTACTTTAGCAACAACTGCATGAAATTTATTGGTATTACGCACTACAATTTCTGTTCCCCAATCATCTTTTTGATTGAATAGAGGAAAAATTAAGGCATCACCACGACCACTCGGTGCACGAGGATACGTTGATGCACTTGGGGAAACTGATGAAAGTGCAGAGATTCTTAACGCTGATGTTGACTCCTTTGGCGGATGATCATTCAACCCTCCTGAAAAAGGATTCAAGTTACCCTGATATCCTGCAAGTTGTGTTGTACCCTGAACCAAAATAGGATCACTGCCTGCTAAGGTTCTATCAGGACCGGTATCACCATCAAGTGTATCAAAGGCTAATAAGCTAGAGCTCACTAGTGCGGTAAAGACAGCCGTAATCGACATTGATAATATTTTTTTTCTCATTGTTATCTTAACCTTATGGTTTATTCTTATTAGAGTTGACCAGTATAATAATAAGCACCTGAATAGATCATTAATAATACAGCACCACTTTTTTTATATTTAATAATCAATGATTTTAAATCGTTACCCCGTGTTATGCGGTTTCTTGCTTTTAAAAAAGCAGGACGTTTCAGTAATATTTTCAACGTAGGGCTAAAAAGGTTTAACAACCACCAATATTAAAATAGCAAGGACAAGAAAAAGCGGTAATTCATTAAGCCAGCGATAGCTTAGAGGGTATGCTTTAATCGTGCCGCGTTGCATTTCTTTCACTCGTTGTCCTGTCCAAAAATGATAGAGTATCAACAAAGCAACCACCAACAATTTTAAATGCAACCAAGCCATTACCAATGGAAAATAAGCCCACCAGATCCATAGCCCTGTTGTGAGTGCTAGCACCATCATTAATGTCATAAAAGTATAAAGTTTACTCGCCATAATTTCTAGACGATCAACAGCTTGCCCTGCTTTTTCCCCTTCAACATAATGGACAAAAATTCGGGGTAGATAAAAAATGCCTGCCATCCATGACATGACAAATAAAATATGAAAGACCTTTAACCACAACACTTAAAACACCTCATTGATTAAGTACCTGAAACAGCAAGCTCCAAGGCCTTAACACCAAAAGATGCCATACTAATCTAACTTCACTCCAAATACTAATACCAATGACTCACCTGATTTCAACACCACATTAACACCCTTAGTCACACTACCCCCTGCAATAATACCTTCTGTTCCTAGAGCACCGCCTATAATGTTGCCGCTTGTTACGCTTGGTATACCAATGAATTGTGTAAAGGTAGGCGTTGCATCATCAATACGTGCATTCTTAACGTTAGTCGAACCCGTATTGGTTGCGGTTAATTGATACAGAATACAAGCGCCAAGGTCTACCTGAAAGGGTGTGGTGGTAAAGGCGCCCTCGGCAACACTATCACAATTCGCATCCATCGCTTGTCTTTTCACAATCACCACTTTTGAAGTGTTCACAGATGTTACATCTTGTACCGCATCACGTAAGACACTCCCAACACACGTTGTCGCATTACCATCACCATTATCTTGATGACCCATCAATACTAATTTTTGTATATTTTTTATTCCCATGGGTGCTGTTGCTGGAGCAAATACTTTAATTAAAAGGGAAAAACCTTGCCCTGCTTTCAATGTTTGCTTTGTTAACGGCTTATCACCAGCATCCAATTTACCATCGTCATTCATATCGTTATAGATCACTGAAGACCAACCCGATTGAGGATCAAGATCTGTTGCTGTAACATGAACACATTCTAAATCAGTATTACCATTATTGGTGACATGATGACTATAAATTACCGCATTAGCTGGTTCTACTTGCCCTGCTTGATTGGGTGCAATGCTTAGTTTTGGCTGCATGATAAGTTTAACGGCATCATGCTTTATATCACTCGCCCCTGTCAAACGGGATAGCACTTTAAAATAGATAGGGTGTCGTTTACCATCCGCCACAGCATTCGCAGGTGCACTCACTTTGGCACACATTTGTTGGCTCTGATGTGCAACAATATTGCCCGTGCTGTTCGATATTTTACCCAATGTGGAACAATCCCCCGTCGTCCCCGTATGGTGTAAACTAATTTTCCAGCCTGCTTCAATAGCATGAGCTTCAAACGGTTTTTTAATACTGTATTGCAACTCATAACTGCCTTGTTGATCACTGGTATTATTGATAAATAAACTAAAAATAACACTGCCATTTGCCATAATATTTTTGGTCGTGACCGCATTCGTCTCAGGTCCTAGCCCCGCTCCTGCGGCTCCTGCTCCTGCGGCATCATTCGTTAAGTCGACAGAATCTCCTGTGATACGGTTTAAGCGATCAATAACGGTGTTAAAAATTCGGCTATCCAATGAGGACGTTGCTGTTTTTACAATTTCAAACCCTGTACTGCCTTCTGCATTCGCAGGTAATACCGCTTTTAAAACTACTTTATAGTAAGCACCAGAAGCAACGATACCCGTATCATCGATGCCATTATTATTGGTATCCATTAATGGAGTAAAACCATCTGCTTGAAACAATTGAAAAACCGTACCAACAGGAAACGTTGTGTTGGCAGCATCTACTGTCATATCAAACACATCATTACTATTGCCTGTATTGTGAATCATATTATTAAATACCACCGTTTCACCTCGGGTCGCAACATCAACAATAAAGGCATCCGTTGTCCCGCCTTTATTATCAACACCATCAATATTAGAGTTTGCACCATTCGCGACAACATTAGGTTGCGGCATAATATCAAAAGGCACTTGATTGGTTTTAGCAACAGGAATTGACCCACTGCCATTATGATAAGAAAATTCAGCAATATTCTTTAGCGTACTCACAGGAAGACTAGCATCAATCATCACTTCAAAGCTTATCTTTCCTGTTGTTCCTGCGGGAATATTATCAATAACAGCGGTTACTTTTGAACTAGAAAAGGGAGCAGATGAACACGAAGGATCATACGCGCAGTATGTTATCCCACTTTGATTATCTTGATTAGTATCACTCAGTGTAATACTTCCTTTACTCCATAAGGCATGATCCATTCCACCATCAGAAAAATAACGCATTCCTGAGGGCAATGTATCCATTAACACGACATTGGTTGCCGCAACGCGACCTGTATTTTTATAGGTTAAGGTAATTGTATAGGCACCACTAGGCGATGCTCCTCTATTAGCGTTCATACTTTTCACCACGCTAATAACCGCATCATCAGAGACAATAATAGTATCTGTATTCGTTTGTTTGATATCCAAATCAACGGGGTTTTCCACAAACGTACTGCGACCTGTAAGGCTTAATTTGCCCTGCTGGTTTTTAGTAGCAGAAACAGGAACCATTACCCCAACAACCAAATAAAACGCTTCATTGGGAGATAACACACCTGTTGATATAATTGAAGCGGAGCTATCAGGGATACCATCCTTATTCACATCGGCATAAAATGAAACTAAGGATAAATCAAAGTTATAATCATCCCCACTAACATTAGTAGCCGTTAGATGATAGGTATCATCCCCATTCCCTGTATTGGTTAAAATATGCGGCAAATACACCATATTACCCGCTACACTCATGCTAGTCTTATCTTCAACCAAGGTCATTGCTCCGACCTGCTGTATTAAAGTGGATACAATATTAGAGGTTGCGGTTTGCTCAACACCCGCCGCATCTTTATAGGTTGCTGTCGCCTGATTTTGTATTAAGGTACCTGCGGTTGGCGACTTAGCTTGTGCATTAAAAAACAAGACACTCAGAATTAAACACCCTATTATTAACCCTTGTTTTTGATAGATGAATTTCATAACCATTTTTCACTTATTATTATCATTATTTTAGGTATTACGAAAAGCGATACAATATTAACGCATTGGCAATGGTGGCTTAAAAGGTGAGGGTTTGGGCTGAATATCCAATGCCAGAGGGCGACCTGTGTTATCCAGCAACATCAATTCTACGCGACGGTTAATACTTCGCTCTTGTTTCGATTGACCTAAAATAGGCAACTCTTCACCTAAGGGCGAAACACGGATACGGCTACTTTTAATCCCCTGAGAAACCAAAAATGAAATAACCGCTTGTTGCCGTTTTAATGCTAATTTACGATTGTAACGATTCGAACCTTTTTGATCAGTAAACGACTGCACACTCAAAGTAAGTTGCCGATATTTTTTTAATACCCGAATATCTTCATTTAAACGTTGTCGAGCTACGACGGTTAGGATTGATTTATCAAACCCAAAATAAACCGCAGGCTCCCAATGAATGCCTTGACTACCTTTGGTGATATATTTTATTTTAGTTTTATATTTTGTCTTATACTTTATTTTAGTTTTGTATTTCGTCTTATATTGAGTAACGTACTCTTTCTGTATTTTAACTTTTTCGACCACACGCTCAACAATTTTCACTTTTGGCTTCGGGATATCACAATTATCATCGTATTTAGCATACAACGTATCCGTGCTTGAGCAACCTGACACCAGTATCAAACTAATGCTGATTAAAGTGGCTTGTTTTAGCCTTGATATCATTGCTTTCTTTATCTGTTGTTGTAAGTTTTTCATTATTATTATCCCCCAAACCATGATTTAACCGTATCCAAAGCACCTTTTTTAGGACGGTCATTATCAATATAATTGTTATTTGTTGGTATTTCTACACGGTTACGATCAGGCTGCTGTTCACCACTGAGCCAACCTAAATCTTTTTCATCAAACTTATACTGCATGCCAACATAGACACCTTGTTTGTTATAGCCTTCACTATCAAGGTCTTCATCACTAAACCCTTTAATATTATAGCCCGCCCCCACCCGTAGGTTTTCCCGAACTAAATAATTTAGACCTACACCTGCTGAGTATTGTCTTTCTTTAAAGTAATTTGTTGTTAACACACCCCCATGTAGGTCAATATCAAAGCGTTTATTAATATCCCAAATCAAACGCCCATCAACCAATCCTGTATTAGAGTGAGTACTCACACCCTCATCAGAACAAACCGTATATTTATCACCCAACCGCCCTGAAATCGTCAAGGTTTCGCTAATATTATAACTTTGATGTGTGGACAAAATATTTTTACTGCAATCTTCTTCTGCACCAAAACCACGCTTTACTTTATTCTCATACAAAAATAACATGCTGTGTTTATTGCTATTACGAGGGCGCAGGGATAAGCCAATGGAAAAGGTATTATTAAATCCTAGCTCTTCTTTTTCCCGATTCCAATCAAAACGGGCAGAATCACGCATTAACATACTCCACTCTTCATCTAAACGGGAGACATACGTTCCTTCTACCCCCACATAATCACGCTTATCAGTATGGCGCACTTCAATACGTCCACTTTTTCGGGCATTTTTATCCCTCAGATCTTTTGCACCTAATGACACGGAGACAGAATCTTTTGTTGAATCTTCAATGTTTTTTACAACCTCCAAATGGGGCGCAACAGATAATCCTTTCTTTAATTCATAGTCACCTTTAATACCTGATGCGGTTTCCAGATCACGCCCTGTCGTTGTACCACGTAAACGATACTCCGAATAGATTTCTGTAGAGGGTAAAATATTGGATCTAACCCCAGCCGAGAATGTCGTTTGCGCCTGACCTTTCGTTAACCCTGACACTCCTGATGCACTATTGATCTGTTCTGCCTTGGTATACAACTTCACTTTATCATGCACTTGCAAATCTGCACCGACTGCAATACGTTTGCGCTCTGTCGTACTAATGTCCTGCTCATACTCTGCAAAGACATTACCTCTGCGTTTACCGATATTAATAGGGGCTTTTGCACCGACAATAATCGTATTAAAAGGTTCTTCATCCCTTGTGTTTTTAATGTGGCGCGCCCCTGCTTTTAATGTCCAGTCCCCAACGTTAGCATCCGCTGTTACACCAACACTCTGTTCAGACTCTGCTCTCGTTAAACTTTTACTGTGGATAGCTTCAACATTAACCCCCACATTTTTAGTCAAACGTTGACGGTGTGCAACGCGTAACTCCTCCCGCCCTGCGGTTACACCACCTGATGAGTTATCATAACCGTGATCGGCACGACCATAAATAACATTCGTTTTAGCTCCCTCATTCCATTGATGATCAACACTAATACGGACAGCATTGGCTTGTTTTTTACTTTCTGCACGGTGTTTCAATGTCGCTACACTTGCCGTAATACGAGTATCTTTTGTTTTATATTCGGCAGAAATTCCTGTCACCGTCTTCCCTTTGCTGGCGTTATCATCATAAGAATGGCTGAGCCCAACATTCAAATTTTTGCCGATTTGTTGATTGACACTTACCCCAGCAACGGTATATTTCTCCCCATCACCCTCTACATCATAACTAACACGGATAAAGACAGGGTTTTGATTCTCATCGACAGTAGGAATTACATCGCTAAAGCTTAAATCACCCGTCAAATCATCCACATTGTAATCACCAAACCGACTCATTTTACGAATGTTAATGACCACGCCCTTGTTATCACGCGAGTAGGTTACAATCTCAAGAACTTCACTATTACGGACAATCGGATAATAACGCATTCGATAATTCAAGGCAGTGCCTTTGCCACGGTGTTCTTCATTCGCAATATGACCATCTTCAGGACGTGAAATATACGCTTGAACACGGGTTTTACCCGTATCAATCACGGCATTAAATCCTGTTAGACTGCGTTGTACGCGTGCCACACTGTCATGATTAGTTTTAGAATCAGTCAAATAATCACCGTACATGACGCTGTTCTTATTTTTCTCAATCTTGGCATACAATTTACTGCGACTTTGAGCTTCGTAACCCCGCCGAGAATCATCACCATAAACAGGGTACTGCTCATTAGGGTTAATATCTCTAAAGCGTTCACCCTTCGCCTTTTTATCCGAATCATAAGCAAAGGTTAAATGGACATCACCCCGAACACGCCCTTTCATAAAGACGGCAGCACGTCCATGACGTTCTATTGCATTTTTCTGTGATAAAGGGGCTTGTTTACGGTTATTAAAATAACTTCGACTCGCTCCAATTTCGAAAATACCTGCCGCCATAAGGGGACGCAGAGGGGCTGTTTGTACGATTTTAAGTTCCGCTTTCATTTTTCCATCATAGGCACGCAATGTAATATCCCCTGTGTGCTCAGAGCTACGTAAATGAACAACACGCTCACCATTCATGACCCTGACCTGATGTCCTCTAGTTTGATCTTGAATATCACGCTCCACCCAGCTGCCATCACTCGTTTCAAGCGTCACAAAGTGAATACCACGTGCAGGGTGACCATTTGCATCTAATAATTTAATCGTTAAGGGTAAATAAGAACGTCCTCCATCTGCTGGAAGCTCATCTTTATGACTCGAAAAGGTTAACGTTTCTGCCATAACAGGTCGTCTAAACACACCCTTAGCAAGGGTACGTGAATTACCAAAAGGATCTTTAGCAAAAATTTCAACCTGATTATCACCTGCTTTAAGCTCGACACCATACCAAGCAACCACTTGAGCACGTTCTCGACGGTTTGAAATACGCTCCCCAATTTTAGATTTAGGGATATTTTTGCCATTAACCCGTAACGTTGGCACCATGCCAGAACGAATCACTGCCATAAAACGACCATCAAGGCTGATCTTATTTTTTGGCCATAACCATGTCCCTGCTCTCCCTTGTTTTTTGGTAATCGTTTTCGCTGCCACTGTAGGTTGCAACATGGTTTCCCCTGTTGAGGAGGATTCTAAACGGTCTACAACCGCATCAGGCAAACGCTCATAAATCGTAGCAACGACTTTAGGTCTAAAGGATTTATCGTTAAATTTAGATTGTAAAGCAACCATATTAGCTTTCTTTAAATCGAAACTAAACCGTAAGGAGTAGGTATCCCCTGTTTTATAAATAAAGCTTCTATATTGAATCGTTTGGGGTAAACCCCCTTGCATTTTTTTTGCCTTTTCAGAATCAGCATAACGCCCTAGTTCGATGGAATATCCCCGATTAATCGCCTTTCCTGCCGCAATTTTAGCTTTTAAAGCATTTCTAATAAAACCAACCGTACCATTAGAAAGATCACCATCTGCCCTGGATGAGGGTAGATTGTTATTTTTTGTTGTTTTAGACGGATTATATTTGCTGGCACGATCCAACATCCAATCAGTATTTCCCCCATTACGTGCCATAATTTGCTCGTAAATAATTTCAGTTTCTTCTTTAGGACAAGCAGCAGCAAAGTCTGCACGATGGAATCCACCACGTTTCATATCAACCAAACGACTCCCTCCATCTGCCATGTTACGGTTATCCAATGGTTTTAATATAATACCTTCTGGCAAACTAATTGGATCAACTTTAACCATATGGTTACCTGTTTTAATACCGTACAGGCTATATTGACCATTACCATCAGTAATTACCCACGTACCATTTTCCAAATAGATTTTGACCCCACCGATGGGCCACTCTCCCCCTGATTGAAGATTACTGCAATCGGCATCAACATAGACTTTACCAAAAATAATACCGTGATCACCCAGTACATTAGATTGACTTATTTTGACTTTAGCAGCAGATTCTTTTGAACTAAAGTAATAACTGGTAATCGTACGCCCAATCAGTTTGGCACGATTGATACCGTCACTTCCCATCCCCCCCGCAGAAATTCTGGCTTTATACGTTAAAAAATGCGGTTTTTTATCTAAAGCACTATTAAAAGAAAGGTTGGAAAACGTTAAAATAGGACCTGGCGCACCCTCAGGATCATCAATAGATTGTTTATCCAGAAAAGTACTGCCCTCAACATAACGAAAACCATAGGGTAGATGATCTTCCACTTTTATTGCGTATAGATTCTGTCCCGTTTTATTTTCAATTTTCAATGAATAGTTAACAAAATCACCGACACTAACCACTTCAGAGCCTACGGTTTTAGTCAACACGAGCCCATTTTTAATCGTTTCATTGGGATCAAGTGGAATATCAGAAATCAACAACGATTCAAGTTTAAAAACCCCTGATCCTAGCGTACTGTAATAACCATCTTTACCATAAGAATATTGGTTCACTTCTCTACTCCTAAAGACCTCTGCTTTCATTTTACTGGGAAAGCTATAATTTTTAGGGGCGACTACATCAATATAATAATAACCAGGAAAAAGGAAGGGGAATTGATATTTTCCATCTTCTTTAGTGTGTTGAATTTCATAGGGTTCGTCAGTTAAAGGGTCTATTGCAATCTCACCATTAGGGGTGCGAATCACAACAGTCGCTCCCTTAATCGGTGTATTAAAGGCAGCATCAAAAACAATTCCTAAAGGATCAATTAAGGCAGCATCCTTTAACAACGTACCCACACCGGGATCATCCATGCTGACTTGAATAGCGCCATCAGGACTCCCTTGCAAGGTACAACTGCCATCAATGATATTATTATAAAGTACCTGCTTATTTTTCCCCGCAGGACATGTTTGTCCTGCACCTTTATCTTTGACACTTAAACGAATCGGGCGAATGGCTCTGAAGATTCCTGTATTCACCCCCGTTTCTTTTATCACCACATAAAGTGTATCACCCTTACCTGAACTTATTTTAACGGTATGTATTTCAACGTTTGCATCATCATCATTCAAACCCGTTGAATGTACTTCAATATACACACCATCACGTGCGACTTGATAATGGCTATTGTCATGATCCATACGATAGAAGCTCGCATCTTTAAAGTCATCATCATTATAAAAATCTGGGGCTTGATTTTTCTTTTTTAAATCAAAACGTGGCGTAAGAAAACGAATTTTGGCGTTTTCTTTACTGCCTTCAATTTCCTTTGAATTAGGCGCTAAGGTGACACAAACACTATTACTCTTAAACACAGTTTTCCCTAAGTTTAAAGTCGCAGCCCCTGAAACAGTACGTGAGATTATTTTATTATTCGCGGTTAACTGATAAACCAATTTACCACTTTGATTCTGTTTCATTTCTGATACAGGAAGGAATAAGCCTATTTTGCTGACAACCGCTTTTCCATCCCATGTTTCAAACTTCACCCAACGGTTGCTGTTATTATTTTCCACTAATTGAACTAATAAAATAGATTGTACGGGTGCATGTATCGGCAATGGTGTTGTTTTTTGTAATACTAAATTAGCTTGAATCGTATCTTCCACAACAACCCCAGACAATAACTCATTATCAATTACAATCTCGTTAGCTATTGGCTCTTGATCTCCCACATTATTAAAGTTAATCGTAAATTTAACAATCTCATTCGGTTTAATCGGTGTCCCACAAACAGGACCAACCGTTTTTATGATGTTGATATTAGCGCCTTCAATCACTGTTACCGTATTCTGCCGTATTTTGATTTTGTCGGGATGGTCTAAGGGCATAACGGAAACACTCATACTATAAGTATCACCAATCAGATCATTAATTGAAGTGCCTCCCCGAATAACAAATTGAACGATTTTCCCCGTGTTTAACTGTGGCAAGGAATAACACGTTTTATCTTTCACATCTTGTTGACAATCAATAGGAAATAATTTCTCTTCACCTTGATCAACAACCCCATTACCATTCAGATCAATAAACACTTCAATATTTTTCAAGTTACCCGAATCAGAGGTTTTTTGTTTAATTTGCAGCGTATAACTAGAAGCAATATTTCCAATATTTTTAATACGATGAGGTAGATCTACAATTTGTCCTGAACTGGCATAACGTCTATTATTATCTTCAAATAATACGCCAAATTGAGGAGCAACAATAATAATCGCAATATTGGAATAGCGTTTTTTCACCAAACCATCTTGTGGATCAAACCAAGACACTTCAGCGCGATTGGTAATACTTGTCCCTGCTGGAGGAATACCCGCCATAACGGGCAAAAGGGTTACCATACCCAGTAACAATATTGAAAGAAAACTATGCCAAACCTGAGAACTAGCCCGCATTTTTACCACCATTATTTTTATTATTTTTGACTCAAAACAACCCCATTATTTTGGACAGGAAGCCATTATGCTTTGAGTTTTTTAAGGAAAATTAAATAAGACAATATCCAACCCTGTGGAATAAGCTGTTCAAAGTGAACAAAAAACTGACTCCATCAAGATATTTATTAATTACACCTACATTATTTTTATGGGTTTAGGCGCTGTTGAGGTTTGATAATTAATGTCCCCTTTTTGTTATTTTTCCTTCTATCTGCATTAACTATCCACATTAAAAAATCAGCTGAAAAGTGACAATAACCAAATACCAACAAAACTTAGGCATATGCTAATGATTTTTTAATAAAAACCATTACAAAAGGGGAAACCCACCTTGTTTTATTTTTACTGTTTTACAATCGAACCGATATTTATTCTAAGCCCTTTATTTTTAATCAAAGGCTTAGAATAAATACCTATCATATTATTGTTATTACACTGCTCACCCAAATAAAAAACTTATCAGTACCTTAAAGGGGTAAGAAATGTAATATTATCGTTACAATTAAGTCTATTTTATCTTGTAACGGGTGCTGTGGGGGCTGTAATACCACCCTCAACTTTAACCGTAAATTGTACAACAGCGGACTCACCTGACTTTAATTCACCGCCTTTTTTCTTCGACGAGTCAGTATCATCACCTAAATAGAAGGTTACTTTATTTGTTGCCGCATCCATTTCACCTTGGTCATCACCAACAGCATCGGTTGGATTAGCTTGCACACCAGCAATGCGTAACGAACCCGCAACATAATCGGTATAAGCGGAAATAGAATCATTCACAATCACATTTTTGACTGGCACATCACCTTCATTCTTTGCTGTAATCTGCCAAATAGCACATTGACCTGGCTGTACTTTTGACGGTTGTATTTCTGCAAAAGCACCCTCAGCGGTATGGTCACAATTAACATCTAATGCAACTTTCTTAACCAAACGAACCTGACCTAAAATAACATTGGTGTTATCTTTTGATGAGCTACGATCAGTGCCATCAGTATTCGTTACTTTAATTAAGGTTGTATTCGTTTCACCTTGCGCTGCAACCGCAGGGGCAAAAACAGTATCAATAATATTAATATACTGTCCTGGCTTTAAAGAAAATTCAACAATCTTATCCGCATCAGTATCGGTTAACGTAACGGGTGTTGTTGTTCCATCAGGGTTATTCACCAAAACGCTATCACCTGACTTAAGGTTAGTTACTTCAACCAATGTGCCATCAGCTTTCTTAATTAATGTTCTAGAGTTCCAGTCAGGATCATTATTTGAGGCGACAATTTCAACCGCTTCATCAATATTACCGTTATTGCTTAATTTATGTGGATAATCAATAGTTCCACCAGGTTGAATCTGATTTTGTCCATCAGGTGTAATTTCAATGGATTTAATATCAGCGACATCAATCGCATGAGAAATACTATCCTTACGTGTATCATCAACAGCAGACGTCACGATAAAGTCAATCACATAATCTTTATCAGTATCCGCACCCGCAAGCACAGAACCATTATCGTTAGTTATATCATGCCCATCAACATCCGCTGTACGGTCTGAATTAGCCAAAGCTTGTGCGGGGGCACTTGAAACACTCACTACAGCAATATATTCAAAGGTTTTTCCAGCAGGAATAAAAGGGGTTGAAGTAATCGTATCACCCTTGCTTGCTGTTGCGCTATTGTCTTTAAAAACAACCGTCCAACCACTTGGTAACTTAGCATAACTCAATAAGAAAGAGTCTGGACTACCTGCTTCATTAGAAACACTCATCGGGAAAGTAACAGTACCCCCCACCAAACCTTGTTTTAAGAAAACAGGTCCTTCATCATGAGCATTTTCTAGACCACCATCATTAAACCCTGTATTAGGCTGTGTTGCACCTACAGCAGACAAATCAACCGCAGGGGCTGTAATGCTACCTAAGGTTAGGGTTGTGACATCACTTTTTTTATTCCCTGTTGCTGCAGGGTCTGCCGAGGAAGTGGCACTAATGGTTGCAGTACTTTCAGTACTTTTTGAAACCCCTGAAGGTAGATCCGCTTTAACCACAATTTTCATGGTTTTATTTTGACCCAAAACACCCGTATCAGGTACATTATCACCATCACTATCCGTCAGCTGTACTGAACCATCCGCATTCCAGAAGGTAAAGACAGTTCCTGAGGGAAAGTCAGTGCTGTCAATCATCAAGTTAAATTTGTCATCACCATTACCTTTATTTTCAACAGTATGTGTGAAAACGACCGTATCACCTGATGAAATAGTATCAACATGTTGAATATCATCATCACCTGTACCATCTGTATTGGTATCAGTATTATCATCACCACCATCATTAACGCCCTTACTAACAGTAGCTGTTGTCCCATCATCTCGAACGTTAACACCATAATTTTGAGGTACTTCATCATGCGTTTTATTCGACTTTGGCGGTGTTGTTCCTGTTGGTGGCAAATGGTCTCCATCAGGATCTTCAAATGCGGTAAAGGTATTTTCAATACTGCCTAATGCTGCCCATGTGTCTTCATAATTAATCGAATATTCAATCGAAATTGTTGTATTTGGTGGTAACGTGTTATCAAAGGCATGAATAACTTTAGTTCCATCCGTCGCATTATCGCCATCAACATCAACACCCAATGTTGTTTCATCTGTCTCAACTGCTTTTACATCACTAGAATCAAGCAAACCATTTGTAAGAATAGACCCTGCAATTAAGCTTGTTTGAGTATCTAAAGTACCATCACCATTCGTATCGACTTTAGGTAAAGCATCCAAAATATCAACATTGATTGCTGCAGTACTGCCTGTATTTTTAAGGGTCAAGGTATAGGTAACTTTACGCTGGGTCGTATCAATTACAGATTGCTTATTCAGTACCAAAACTGAACCACTGCTAATTGTTAATTTATCATCATTTGTCGCTGAAATATCATCAGTATCACCATCACCATTATCACCAATATCTTTAACTATAGCACCTGTCTCTACTGAAGTTGCGGTTAGCTTAATATCAACCGTATCCCCTTCAAGGGCATTTGCGGGTACGATATAAGCAATAACAATACTACTACTTTTCCCCGGTAATAGAGAAAGGCTTGTAATCTCAGGCTCTCCTGCATCAGGCTGACCATTACCACTGGTGTCTTTATAAATTGTAATGGCAGGATTAACATTCGTTCCACTTTTATCAACAGCCGTTGTTGCCAGTTGATAAGTGTCTTTTTCATTACCAATATTTGTCAAAATATGTGCAAAATAAACGGTTTGTCCTGCACTTGATATTAAGGTTTTATCATTTTCAAGCGTCGCTCTATATTGTGGAGCAACGGTAATAACGGCTTCATTTGATTGTGCAGTATATTTATTACCGTTTTCATCTTCATAGCTAACAGTTGCAAGGTTTTTAATTTCTGTACCTGCTAAAGGTGCAGCCGCTTGAACGACACCTGCAACAGTCGTTGCGGCAAAGGCAAAAGCAACCCAACGCGCCAATGGCTTACGCTTAAATGGAGTATTATTCATTAATTTTCTCTTTTTTTATTTTAATTATTAATGCTCTATCTGAAAAAATAGAGTTAATGGCGTTTATAAAGATACCAACAGATATCTAGTCAACTTTTACACGATAGCTATACTGTTGATGCCCTTGAGAATCCAGAGAATCGTTTGCCTTCCAACGAATATGCGTATATTTTTCAGCAGGAATAATCACCGTTTTCATTTTCCCATCTGCCATTTTTTGCTGACGTTTAACAGGCTCTTCCTCAAAGGTTTGACCACCGTCAATACTAACTAAACGCTGAGCCGTTACTTTAGTTGCTGCTGTATTCGCTAAGTAATGAGTATGTGTTGGAACAGGTCCTGTAACAACCAGCCCCTTAAATGCTTGATCACTATTGTTAGAATATGTTAGATCATATTGGATCGTTTGACCTGGTGCTGCTTTCTTTAGCTCATGAATAGCTTCCCGACCTTGTGAATCTAAGGTAACAACCGAAGCTCTCATATGACTTGATAATGTTGGTTCTTGTTTACTTGCAGAAACCATCACAACCGAACCGATAACTGCCGCAAAAGTTGCCCCATAAATAGCACGTTTTAACATAAAAAACCCCTTGGTAAATTGTTTTTATTTATTATTTTTATATAGAATAAATTGCGATGATTGTAACCGTTCTCATAGCAACAAAAATGTTGTCATGCTCCCCATCCTGCTCCTATCAAAGCATTGCTCCATCAACACTTCGAACACTTTTTTTTAAGGCATTGACTTTAAAGTGATTTTTATTTTTAGTCCGCAAACTAAATTTATTAAATATCAATGACTTACAGAGTAGCATTACTTCATTTTTAAAAAGTGCCCGAAGTATTGATCCATTCAGCCCATAAAAAAATACGTCACGATGAAAAACAAACTGTTCTTCATCTCGCTCGGACAGGTTACACATAGGATGCTGAACTGCTAATTAATATAAAATAGCAACACCCCCTTTTAGATAAGAGGACACACCACTCCAACAAGCTTTATAGCGACGGCTACTGAACCTTTAGGACGTATACACGTTAACTGTGAAGGGGATCGTTTATCAGAAAGGTAGAATATCAGGAAACAAAAAAGGCTTAAACAATTGTTCAAGCCTTTTTAAAATAATGGTGGGCCGTGAGCGATTCGAACGCTCGACCAATTGATTAAAAGTCAACTGCTCTACCAACTGAGCTAACGGCCCCGTTTAGCTTAAGAAAGCTAAAAAATAAAAAGTTATCATTACTATGATAAATCTCTATAGACAGTGGTGGGCCGTGAGCGATTCGAACGCTCGACCAATTGATTAAAAGTCAACTGCTCTACCGACTGAGCTAACGGCCCAACTGAGCGCGGAATTATACAGAACAAATACGGACGCACAAGTGCTTTTTTTAAAAAACGCCATAAAATTTTAATTTAGTCCTATTTGTTAAAAATGATGAATATTTCATCAATATAAAACCTATAACCCACTGAAAAAAACCTGTAGTTTACGCTCTTTTATTTTTTAGGAATTTTTCCTATGATGCGCCTCGATAAACTCATTAGTCACTCAACTGTTTTTACCCGCTCTCAAACCGGTAAACTTATTCGTAAAGGTCTGATCAAAGTGAATGGAAAAGTGATCAAAAAATCTGCTTATAAAATTTTACCTGACGATCACGTTCATTACTTAGGGATTGAGATCAATCAAGCCAAAAAGCGTTACATCATGTTGTACAAGCCTAAGGATGTGGTCTGTGCAACATCAGATCGTGAACATAAAACGGTTTTAGATCTTCTGTTTATTTCAAACCGAAAGAAACTGCATATTGCAGGACGCTTGGATATTGATACCACAGGGTTGGTTTTAATTACAGATGATGGGCAATGGTCTCACCGTATTACCTCGCCCAAACATAAACAAGCCAAAATTTACCGTGTATCCTTGACAGAAGCAATCACAACAGAAGCAATTCAGTCACTAAGACAAGGTATTTTATTAAAAGGTGAAAAAAAACCAACCCTCGCTACTGAAGTAACGAAGTTAAATAATACCACCCTATTATTAACGCTTAACGAAGGTAGGTATCATCAAATAAAACGGATGTTAACTGCTGTTGGATATCATGTCATCGCACTGCATCGTCAACAAATTGGCACGATCCGTTTAGATCCTAATTTAAGCACTGGAGAATGGAGAGAATTAAATCAACGTGAGATCAACTTGAATGGTTGATCAAAAAACAAACCACTTCAAGAACAGCTTTCAAGCAATATCAAACAAGCAATAAGTTACCGATTAGTATTGAGACCTCATTCGCAAAAAAACCATACCCTTCTTACCAAATAGTTCGAAAAGAGTAAGGATAAAACAAGTGAGAAAGCGGGTGGTTTCAATACCCGCTTCACGTCTCGTTAGAACCCTCATTTTCTGTTTAAATCATCGTTAAACCCTACGGCTTTATCCCTTACAACGACGGTATTGAAGGTGAAACAACATGCCATTAGCCAAGTCTAAAGAATCAACACTGACAGAAGAGCGACGACTTTTCGCAATAATACGGCTATTAATCCGCATATTCACATCCACCCCGCATTTCGACCAAACATTACTTAACATCAATAAATTATCGCGTTTTAAATAATCATTACCACTTTTAGAATATAATCTACTTCTTTTAGTTTTTGCCTTTTGCCCTGCAAAGAAATAAGAACGCCGTAATTCCGCTTTTCCCTCAACAAACCCACGAAAATCAGCCGTCATTGCCGAGACTTGATAACCGTTAGGAACATGAACAGGCACGGCAATATTACACGATTTTTTACTACCCTCCGCAGTGTAACCACTGAATAAAATACTTAAGGTACTACCATCAGGTGTAATCGCAAAATGAGTACTACTGCTAGGACAGCCGCTACCATTAATTGCGGGTGCTTTAAAGAAAACAGTATTTTTACTCGGTGTTGCTAAGCTCGTTTGTACCGTGCCAAGTGCGAGTAATGTTGTTGCAACCATAAGGTGTAGTTTTTTCATAAGGGAAGACCCTCCTTTATTATTTATAATAAAATCAGAATATTATATTTTTATTTCTGATACTTATAGAAAGCGCAATCGTCCTTTAAAACAGCTCAACTTATTTAAAAAAATTTAACCCTATGCTATTTCTTCATTCCAGCAATCATTTAGAAAATCTCTCCCAACAGTTCGCTGAATTACTCACTCAACCTTTAGAGGATGTGTTTGCCACAGAGCAGATCGTGGTTCAAAATGCAGGCATGGGACGCTGGTTATCCTTACAAACTGCGCAACAACTCGGCATTAGTGCTAATGTTAATTATCTTTTTCCTGCAGAATATATGTGGGAATTATTGCGTAAAGTGGTTGATGATGTTCCCCTTCATGATCCTAGTAAGCCCGATGTTTTAAGGTGGCGATTACTGACGTTATTTCTGGATAAAAAAGAAGATTATCCTGAACTTGATCATTACCTTACTGATGAACTGGCTGCATGGGATTTAGCCTCAACGCTTGCCCCTGTTATGGATCAATACTTATTTTATCGCCCAGAATGGACAACACAATGGGAGAAAGGTGAGTTTAAAGCCAATGATTGGCAAGCACGTTTGTGGCAACGTATCATAATGAACGAGACCAATGATCAGCGCCAAATCATGCATTGGGGAGCGCTACAAGAAGGCTTTATTCAATCCTTTGACAAAAAATATCAACAACATCACGGCACAAATTTTCCTCAACGTGTTTCTTTCTTTAATGTCCCTGCACTCTCTTCAGGCTATTTGAATTTATTAGCCCAGCTCTCGACTAAAATCGATGTGCATTTATTTATTATCAACCCTTGCCGTGAATATTGGGGAGATATTGAATCACGCAAACGGCAATCAAAACGTCCTGTTGACGAACGCCTATCCTCTATTGTAGGTAATTCATTATTAGCCGCTTTAGGTCAGCAAGGGGGCGATTTTATTGATCAATTATTAGAGTTACCTGTTGTACAATCCAATGAGGAGCAGTGGGTTGAACCTCAAACGGATAGTGTATTGCATTGTGTACAATCGGATATTTTAAATCTCTACGATGCTGATAATCGTCCCGATCATAATGAATGTGAGGAACAGCAATCGCTTCAAATTCATTCCTGCCATACGCCTTTGCGTGAAGTTGAAGTGCTGCACGATCAAATCCTTGCGGCATTGGATGCGTCCGATGATCTAAGCCCGACCGACATTGTCGTCATGACACCAGAAATAGAAATTTATGCCCCTTATATTGATGCCGTATTCTCCAATAAAAAATATAACTTACCGTTTAGTATTGCAGATCGCATTTCCATCACTAATAAACCAGAAGTAGAAGCTTTTCTAAAACTATTAGCATTGCCTGAGCAACGGTTTAATGTAGAAGCTGTCTTCGAGTTATTAGAATACGAAAGTATTCGCCTACGGTTTGGCTTAGATGAAAAACACGTTCTGCAATGCCGTCACTGGGTTCAAGCCACCAATATTCGTTGGGGAGTAAGTGATACAATGCGGGCAGAAAGTGGATTACCCAAGACCTATGAGCACAGTTGGAAATACGGGCTAGACCGTATGTTATTGGGTTACATGATGCCCAGCGAACAATTATTTGAGCACTCAAACTTATTACCGTTTAATGAAATCGAAGGAAGTGATGTTAAAGTTCTCTCTGCCTTCAAGCAATTTACGGATACGCTGTTTCAATTGTGGGACTGGACTTCAGAAACCCTAATCATTGATGAATGGATCGAAAAATTTCAATCCTTACTCAAAGCCATCTTTCCTGATGATGAAAAGTCGCCCAACATCATCAATCAAGCAGGGTGTCAACTGATTTATACCATCTTGGATAGTCTCAGACAGCAGCAACGTTTAGCTGAATTTGATCACACCCTCAGCTTTAACATTATTAAAAATGTATTATCTCAATTATTAGAAAGCAGTGGAGAAGAACGTTTTATTAGTCGGGGCATTACATTTTGTGCCTTAGTTCCCATGCGAAGCGTACCGTTTAAAATGGTCGCCTTACTGGGAATGAACGACGGGCATTTTCCAAGACAAGATCAACACCATAGTTTTGATAAAATGGCAAATAACTATAAAAAGGGGGATCGTTCTCGCCGCAATGAAGACCGCTATTTATTCTTAGAATCCTTACTCGCCGCTCGTGAACGCTTTTATTTGAGTTTTATTGGGCAAAGCGTATTAGATAACAGCCCACTCCCGCCTTCTGTCATCGTCAGTGATCTACTGGATTATTTAACCAAACTGACAACTTTTGATGCCGAAAGCTGGGTTCACCAACACCCACTACAAGCCTTTAGCTTACGTTATTATGATCAAGCAGATGCTTTATTTTCTTATGTTGAAGACTATAAAATATTGCACGAGAAAATCATACCGTCCAAACAAACCCTAGCCCCTGCTTTTATCCATAAAAAACTACCGCCACCTGATGATACATTTAAAACATTAAATCTGGAGCAACTCACCCACTTTTACAAAGCCCCTGCTCGTCGCTTCTTACAACAACGACTGGGGCTACAAACCTATAATGAAACCACCGTTCTTCCCATTCGAGAACCGTTTGCATTAGAATCTTTTGTTAATACCCGTATCCGTCAACAAGTTGCCACCTCTTTATCCTCAAAACAAACGCATCACGCCAACTTAATCAGCCGTGCAAAAGGCTTGTTACCGCATGGCATTATCGGTGATCAAGCCTTCAAAAAAGAAGCGCACATTGTACATCGTTTTTTTAAAGAATACCCTAATTTACAACAGCTTAAAACACAACATCAACGCTTTTCTCTCACCTTCGATGATTTTACACTCTCAGGTAAATTAACGCACCTAACCGAAACAGAAGGCTGTATTAAATACCATTTAGGAAGCCATTATGCAGGTGATTTATTAGCTATTTGGCTACACCATCTAGTCCTTAATGTAGTGAACCAAAACAAAAAAAAGCAGATAATAACCACCGTACTTCAACCCGACAATGTGTTTACTTTAGGTGAAGTAGAAGATGCTAAAACCTTACTGCAACAATTATTGATAGGTTACTGGTCGGGTCTACAAACCCCGTTGCGATTTTTTCCTAAATCTGCCTATAAACTGTATGCTGATGGAACGGGTAAAGCGAATCCTAAAAAAGCATTAGACGCATGGCTCAATAACCATCAGTATCAAAGTGAATCTGAAAAATTTGAAAATAAATTATTATTTTCAGAAACAAGTACAACGCCTAAAATAGATATTATTAATGATGATGAGTTTCGCACTTTTGCAGAAATGACCTTTGGACGACTGTTTGACTTAAGTGAAACATTGACTAAAAACTAAGAGATTAACGCCCTCGGACAATGGAACTAATCAAATAATTGATTATCTGAATAAAAATGACACCTTGTTAACCGTTATAAATAAATAAGATAGGGAACGTGCTGCAGGTTTTTTTCTCTGTTTGAATTATCTCAAAAAACGCATCATTATTTTGCGTCCTGATTGAAGTCATTCATGCAAAAATAAAAGGACAAGTTAAGTTCCCTAGGTTACTTCACTGCAAGCCCTTAAACGCTTTTAAAAAAACTATGCCTAAAAAAAACATCTACACCATTGATAATTGGTTAATTAATATCGGGCGCATTCTCTTTGTTATTTTTTTCATTAGCACCTGTTCTCGTGCAAGTGATCAAAACTATGACTGGGTTTCCCCTGCACTCGGGCTATTTATTGCCATTGGCTTACTCATTGTCGGCAACATTATTCGCCGTCGAGAACAACAAATTATTGCCGTCTGGAATATTTTAGAACACAGCACAGAAGTTTCAGCACAGGAATTAAGGCAACACACAGGCTTTAATACACTGTTTATTGAGGATGCTTTACGATTAATTAATGGACGTGGACACGCCTACTATATATGGGATAAAGATCAAGATAAAATTATTGATGGGCGTTTACGCACCGTCGTGCTAACCGATGTAAAGTGTGGAAATTGTGGTGCAAAAATCAATGAAATAACTCGATTGGACACGCATAAAACGCCAACGTGTACTTATTGTGGTCAATCGGTGTCCGCAAATAAAATAAATCAACTGAAATCAGAAGCAATGGATAAAATTCGTCATTCCAGTGCAACACACAATAACACCAAAGGGTTTTCATTATGGGTCTTCATTTTGCTGTTAATTATTTTCTGGCCTGCGGCTGTTGCTTATGCCCTATGGAAGTCATACCTAGAAAAAAAATTTTAATACTCTCTATTTTTTGGACAACAAAAAGCGGGATATTAATCCCGCTCAGCAAGGCTAAAATAACACCTTAATTTACCAATTTAAATGGAAGTTTAATTTACTTAAACCCCATTTTTTTAAGAATCATTGCTGCAGGACAAAAGCCTGTAAAAGCAGATTGAAGCATCATCACGCCCACAACAATTGTCATAATCATAAAATTAGGGTGAACCGTTGCGGCAAGTACCACACTAAGTAAAACCATCACGCCTGCCATTGCCATTACTGCATTATTTAAACTCATAAGAATCTCCAATTTGTTTTTTTAAATATTTAAGAAAGAGTAAATGATAAATCAATCGCTATCTTTTGGATAGTCTCGCGGTAAAGCACCCACATATAATTGACGTGGGCGACCAATGCGTGATTCAGGATCTTGGATCATTTCATCCCAATGTGAAACCCAACCCACAGTACGCGCTACAGCAAAAATAACGGTGAACATATTGAGAGGAACACCCATCGCTAATAAAATAATACCCGAATAAAAATCAACATTAGGATAAAGATTGCGCGAAATAAAGTATTCATCTTCTAACGCAATCTGTTCTAGCTCCATCGCCGCCTTGAATAGATCACTATACTCATTACTAGAGCCTAGTCCCGTTAATAGCTCATGGCAAGTTTTACGAATAATTCGGGCGCGTGGATCATAGTTCTTATAAATACGATGTCCGAAGCCCATCAAACGAAACCGATCATCTTTATTTTTAGCCCGTTCGATATAATATTCCACGTCATTATCTGATTCCACAATATCAGTCAACATCCGAATCACTGCTTCATTAGCCCCCCCGTGTGCAGGACCCCAAAGCGAAGCAATACCTGCTGATATCGCTGCAAAAGGGTTAGCCTCAGAACTTCCTGTTAAACGTACGGTAGACGTGGACGCATTTTGTTCATGATCGGCATGAAGAATGAAAATAAGATCCAAAGCTTTTACAAAAACAGGGTCAGGCACATAGGCTACAGTCGGCAAACTGAACATCATATGTAAAAAATTACTCGCATAATCGAGATGGTTACGCGGATATTCAAATGGCAAGCCGTGAGAATAGCGATAACTCCATGCCGCAATGGTTGGCATTTTAGCAATCAACTGATGCGCGGCAATCATGCGGTGTTTAGGATCATGAATATCAATCTCATCATGATAGAATGCCGACAATGCACCCACCACGCCGACCATAATCGCCATTGGATGAGCATCACGACGAAAACCACTATAGAAGCGCTTTAAGGCTTCATGCAACATCGTATGCTCAGTAATAATTGTTTTAAATTCAGCGAACTCTTCCTTTGTCGGTAATTCTCCCTCCAACAACAGATAACAGACTTCTAAAAAGTTACTGTGATCTGCCAATTGTTCAATAGGATAACCCCCATATTGCAACTCACCGTTTAAACCATCAAGGTAAGTAATCGAACTGTGGCAACTTGCTGTTGATAGAAAACCAGGATCATAAGTAAAATAACCCAGCTTACGATAAAGCTGTCGCACATCAATTGTCGAAATACCATTAGTAGGGTGCAAGATAGGAAGTTCAATCTCTTTCCCTGTTGAATTGTCGATGAGTGTAACTGTATCCTTTTTGCTCATGAAAATACCTATCTTTTTATCAAGATGGCGATAATAGCAGATAGTCTCAATCCATCACCAAGTAATACTGATACAATGCAGCTAAACTCTGTTCATAATAGGGTTAATACCTCTTTACTCTCTTTCATAAGTCGGATTATGTTATGAAGCCACTCTTTTTAGTATTGTTTATACTACTAACCGCTTGTGACTCACAACCAAGAGACACCAGCAAACTACCGTGGAAGACAGCGGTAACAGCCACAGGCGCAACCGAAGTTTTTGGTATCCCCATTGGAGATGTTACCCTTCAAGCACTCAGCATTGGCTTGCACAAAGCGGCTGAAGTCAGCCTCTTTGAAACCCCCAAAGGAGCATTAAATTTGGAAGCTTACTTTGGCAAAGTAGGGGTTGGCGGTATCTTAGAAGGACGCATTGTTGCTGACTTAGAAGCCAGTGATGTTTTCCTTCAAACAGAGAAAAAACAGGCCAAAGACCGTGATGCGACACCGAATAATAATTGGAAATATGAAATCAGCCATGCCGCAGGCAATAAAGCCTTGCAAATGAAGGTCTGGCGGATGGTCTATATGCCAACAGGTCAATATGAAGAAAAACAAATTAAATTTTTTGGCAAACCTGAAGAGACCATTAGCGTCACTAAAACAGCACAATACCGATTATTTCCCCAGAAAGGCATTGCACTACTGTGGGATACCGAAGGGGGTGAAATTTTTTACTATGTTGCGCCAAAAGACTTTCCTCGTTTAAAAGCCATACTTCCCATGAAAATCGTACAACCCACACAAAAAGCATCACCACTCCACGATGACAAAAAGCCAAATGAATAAAGCATGGTGGAATACCATCCCCTTAACCGAAATGTCACGGGGTCAATGGGAAAGTGTCTGTGATCACTGTGGAAAATGTTGTCTCATTAAGTTAGAAGATGAAGCCGACGGGCAAGTTTATTACACCGATATTGTCTGTGATCTATTTAATAATGAAGACTGCCATTGTAACGATTATTGGAATCGAGAAACCCTTGTTCCAAGCTGTATTCGTTTAACCCAAAACAACCTTGATCAAATTCACTGGATGCCCCCCAGTTGTGCCTACCGACGACTTCAAGACCAACAAGGCTTACCTCAATGGCATCACCTGATTAGCAACGATAAAAAAACCATTCATCACCAAGGGTATTCAGTAAAAGATAAAACCATCTTTGAAAAAACAATAAAACATAATGAAGACTTTGAGGAGCACGTTGTCGAATGGCCACTAATCGAAGAAAAAAACAAAAACCAAACATAAAACCCGAATTAACCGAACTTAGACTCGACAAATGGCTATGGGCAGCCCGAATCTTTAAAACCCGCACCGTAGCCGTCGAGGCCATTAATGGTGGTAAAGTTCATTTAAATGGAATTCGTATTAAACCCTCGCGTACAGTACACATCGGTGATCAATTAAACGTAACACGTGGTGTTGACCGATACCATATCACTATCCAAGGGATTAACGACAAACGCCGCCCCGCTAAAGAAGCACAATTATTATATATTGAAACGGAAGAAAGCATACAAAAACGTGAACAACAACATGCCATGCGAAAAATACAAAATGCCAGTAGAATCAGGTCTGATAAAAAACCGAATAAACAACAACGACGTAAGATTATTCGATTTAAAAGTGCAGGCTAATCGCTCCCTAAAGTAACCCGTCTATTTGCTTGTTATTATTAGTTTTTAACGTAATAAAAGAGACGAAGGAAGAAAAAATAATCGACTTTTTCCTTAGTGTTATTAGTGTGAAGCTCTATTTCAATCCATGAAAATTATCACCCTTTATAAACCTATAAATAATTGATTTAAAACAATTTAAAACAAACACCTCTAATTTTTTATACTCTCTTTAGTCATATTCGTTATAAAATAAAGACTTAATAAAAGTAAGCCTTTATACTAACCTCCGAAAAAAACATCATTAAAACACCTCGTCTGAATCAACTATTATATTGATAGTATCCGTACATTTGTGCTTGATTTTAAAAGCAGTCATTTAAAAGGGAGGATATAACACTTGGGGAACGATAATAACAACGAAAAGGCTTTAGAAGGTGCATCACAACTGTATTTATTAAGTTGGTATGATGCCTTGGATCGTCTGGACACCTTATTGCTTGAAGCACGGCATTTACAAGTTAATATTATATCGACATTACGCGTACCCGAATTACTCTATGCCATTCGCTATGAGGAAAAATATTTGTGGGGAGATGATTGGGATCACGACCTATCAAAAAGTGAACCCTCTGATTTAGTCAATCGTTGGATGGTCGCTTACCCTCACCCTTATCATCTTGAATCATACCAACAGTCAACGACTGATTTCAAAAAAAATCAAGACATTAGAGACCGCCTTCATCACATCATTAGCAGCGTGTTTGAGGAAAGCCTTTGGGGAAAAGAACAATACAGCAATTATTATACCTTGCAGGCAATACAACATCTCAAACGAAAAATTTTTAGGGATAAATTAGTCTTAACCCATCACGCTCTTTTCAAATCATGTCTATCAAAACATCGAGAATCAGTTGATGATGTTTATCTGATGCCTAGAGACTCTAGAGCTGAATTTATGGTTTTAAGAGGTGCTATTTTGTACCATGCTGCACATAACTACGTGAATAAACTCAGTCACTATCAAAGCCAGCTCGGTCGTGTCATTGATGTTTTGTCTGAAGGTTTGCCGCAATCAAGCCTTAGACGACGAAGAGAACTGGGTGTTTATACCGATTTTCTTGATCGACGCACTGTCAGCTTAGACCATGAAATAACCGCTTTATTAAGAGCACTAGGCATTGAAAATAAAGACGAAGAAAGCATAACGTTACATAATTGGTCTCATGATTTTTCATCTTCATCTATTTCATTCAGAGTCAATTTATCCAACGGAAAACAGTCTTTTATCACCAATATCAGCACTGATTATTGGATGCCAGAACGTCCTGATCTACAACCTACCATCGCACATGAAGTTGCTCATGCAAAAATCAAACTCCACCTTGATAATCTCTCTGAATCGATGCTGTCTTCTCAAGAGGACGACTTCACCTATTTATTAGTCCGTCTTAAAACCAAGCTTGCCGATTTTAGCAATACCGATGCTGCTTACTGGCTAATGCCTTCACATGATTTTATTAAAGAAATTTGTTGTGATCTATTAGCGGCAAGTATTGAAGGTTTCTCTTATCTTTTTGCGGCTTTTTTACAATTAATGTCAAATGAAGAGGCCATTTATGGTTTATTACAAGATGACCGTGGCAATCTTGATACACACCTATTAGATACATTGCGAACCTCTATAGCCACTGATTCTCGTTCACCTAAAGAAAGGCGTACCTTTTACTTAAGATTGCACCTTATTATCACATGGATAGAATTAACCCATCACCGTGATCAGACGACAACATTAGAGAAAAAACTATTAGAAGGGTTAAAACAAACACTAAAAGAAATACATTGTTATTATCATTCACTTGCAGCAACTTCGAGCAGTATTGATTATGAATTATTCTGGCACGATTTTACGCAACAAATGTGTAATATATTAAAGTCATCAAAAGCAATTTCTACGGTTAAAGAGTGGAAGCAAGAACGAACAAAAGAAGTTGATCGACGATATTCCAAGAAAGAAAATCATTCCGAAAAATATTATAAACGGGACAGCACTACTCGATTATTCAACACAGCAAGAGAAACCTTAGCAAGACGACAGCTATGGCAAAAAACATTATCAGGCCGACCTTTTGAAAGCAACCAACTCAATGACAATATCGCCAATTTAACAGCAGCTAAAAAATTAGCTTATTATCGTAAGCTAAAAATAAAAGCGGAGATTTTTTATGATATTGAGATCCCCCTTGAGATCCCCTGTCATGCTAACCCATCAGGTTTATATCGTTATATTTATGATATTCCGTGGCAAGTGGGAATGTTACGCTCGCATGATTTACTTTGGAAACCAAGTGATAATAAAAAAACAAATAAAATCATTAAAAATAACGACCTATTACAACAACTCCATTATGGTTTTCCTTTTGGGCGAGATTTATTTTCACTGGCTTTAGAATTTTATCTTCATGATGCTGACTCTCCTAAAGATAAATGTTATACCGTACTTAATTTATTAAAAGAAATCCCTCTAATAAAGCCAGCCTATCCAAAGCTATTGAAAAGTGCTCAAGATCAATTCTTAGAAATAGAAGACAAGTTAAAAAAACTAGATGAGAATAATCGCTCTGAAAACCAAAAAGATGAAAGATACATCCACATTCTTATCGATATTAATAAAATAATTTTAAAGATTGATGATAAAAAAATACCAGAAATATCGCAACTGGTCTTCTTTATACAACTGGCAACAAATGAACAATTCGAAAGCACCTCTAGCAATCATCAATTATCCTATGCAAATACAGTAGAGGAAACCGTCAGGGGCTTTGAAGTGCATGAAGATTTCGATAAAGATCAAGGGTGTACTAATTATATGATTGGTAAAATTGCCGTATCGTCACCTTACCCGTCTGAGATCCATAATAAAAATGTTTATTCGGTAATCAATAATAAAAATAAATATATAAGAATAAAGAATAAAATAAATCAACTTGATAAACATTACTCAATGACTTTAGGGCGCTATGATATTCTTAGCATCTACCCTGCACTCTCTATGTGCCGGTGCGACCTTCCTTATATTGGTTATTTAGACCGCGATAAAGAAAAAATAGACATTGAAAAGGATCAAAAACAAGAAAATTTTTACAATTTTAATATTAGACGAGAGATGTCTATTCCTTTCAAATTAGGAAAAGGGAAATGGGCTGGAAATTTCACGCAGTTAAAACCAATTGCTACTTTACAAATTATATTAAAGCAAAGGGGCTATCGTTTATCGTTTTTACACCGCTTAAGAATGGCCTGTAAAAACACCCCTATATCACAAGAATATCCACACGAATATTTATTAGACTGGACAGGAAAATTATTTCAAACGCAATGGAACCCTCAATGCTTAAACGATGCTGAAGATTGTGCTTTTCTCACTGATGGTTGGGGTGATATTCTTATTGTTTTTATGAGCCCTGAACATAACCCAGAAAAAATAAATCATAGAATTAATAATATTTATACACTTCAAAATGCAATTTATCAAGATTGTATGGTTGATCGAACACGATTAACATTGATGTCAGAAACGCTCCATCATGCAGAAAATACCTTTAGCAATAATAAGGACTACCTTCTTTCACTTTCAATCAGAATGCTTGAGGATAGACACCTAACCTTAAGCAACCAACTATTCCGTCAATACCTAACAAAAATAAGTAAAGATTATCCAGAGTTTTCATTAAAATTTTACAAAATTATGGGGGCTACTGATTTTGAAATAACAATCAGTAAAACTGCAAATTACAATCAATATAAATTAACCGAAATCATATCAAGGATAAGCCGACACAAATTCGTTGATCACACAAAAACATCAATAAAAAAACATTATACGTTGTAATTTTTTAACTTTGATTTAAAAAACCCTCTATTTTAACCTCAATAGGATTTTCAGGTTTTGGGAGGGTTATATGAATTAAGAATTGAAATTAAAAAAATAAGTCCTGAAAAAACAACCGTAACAATTGTATATGTCAATTTAACGATAACATCTTTTTTATCATAAAAATCATAAAAATGAGAGTCGTAATTAATATAAGACTGAACTGCAGCAGGCATATATTTTTTATAACTATCGTGGTCATTTTTACGCTCCTCTATAAAACGTTTTATCCAAAAAATATAAAAAATAGATAAAGTAATAAATAGGAAAGCAGGAGGGATTAAAAGTATTGAAGGAAAACCACTCTCTGAATAATAAGGAAGAAAAATGAAAATAATAATAATATAAAAAAACTGAATTAATACAGGGATGATGAGAGGGGACATCATATACAGGTAAATATTAAATTCACCTGTAAAAAATAAAAAATGGCCCCGTTCTAGGTTAGAAAAATGCCGTTGCATTGCAGTAACCAATAAGCTTTTTTGCGCGGATCCTGCTTTTGATATATTAATTGGCATTCGTATAGCCAATGGCTCTAAAATAAGGGATCTTTTTTTTCTCATACCCCACCAAGCAAGACCTTCGTCTCTTTTATGTAAATAAACGCGTTGTGGTATTTTTCTAAACCAAAGACGAAAACTATTCTCTGTGTTTTTATTTTGTAATTTATGCCATATTTGAGAAAACAATACTTTCTTCCGGTGATAATAATAAATTAAATAATCAAATAAAAGAAAGATTAATGAATATAAAACCAAGGGCAGAAAGAACAAAAAAGAGAAGAATAAATTTTCTTTGCTAAAGGCATTATAAGCTACAAGTGGTAAGTAACTTACTATACCTACAATAAAAAATAAACGAAGCCAAAATTTTAGACCAATTGGGTTTAAAATTAAATCATATTTTGTTATTGGAGGTGCACCAGATTTCGGCTTGCCTCCTTCTAACCCTGGCGGGGAGACATGCACATTGGCATAATCATCATAATCAATATCTATTACCTGTTCATCCCGATAATGCACTTCGAGTAGAAAAGGAAATTTAGGTGATAATAATAATCGAATATTCTCATACTTTAAAGCAAACCATTCTTTAAACGGCTGAAGAGATAGCATAATATTTATTTTAAAATGTAAATTATCTTACACGTCGATTATCACCAACCAATTTAGCACCACCACTAAACCGATCAACCGATGGATTTAAACCTCGCTGATCAATAATTCTCTTTGATGCTGTTTGATCCGTAACTCGATCACGCAAACGTGATATATCATGATCTAAATCAGTCAACTGATGATCAATATGGCTGAGTTGATTTGCCTGATTAGACAGTTCATTTTCGATGTGATCAAAGCGTGTGTTCATATTTTTAAGGGTATTGCTAATTTCACCCATAAAATCAGTTATATCATTTTCAAAAGAAGATTCACCATCAGTCATAATATTCTAGACCCATCAGAAATTAGAAGACAAAAAAACAACACGGGAACATTTGACTATATATTAGTCAGCAA
>JAGLBW010000079.1 GCA_023146545.1 Cocleimonas sp. | reverse complement strand
AAAGTGAAGTCCTGCTTTGTTGCTACTAACAACCTTGCAGGGCAATTTCTACTCAATAATACCGCTTTCGAATAAAGAGGATATCAAGCTTACGAAAAGAAGCATAGAACGCTTTACACCAATAGTCAAAAAGAAAAAGTAAGTACGGCGTTAGGGAGACAGTTTTCGTCCTCTATTTCCAATCGCGTGATGGGTAATTAATACCCTATGATAGGGTGTGTTGATAATAGGAAGCGTATCAACATTGCATCATTGATACACGTTCTAAACGGGGTCACATCACAATAAATTTTACTCTGACCCCTGTTATTTTCTTGCCTCGTAACTTATCTTGACGGCTAGAGCGGGTAAAGGGGGTTAGCAAGACTGGCGTTTTGTAATCCGATATACCCTAAGGTATTAAATCTTCAACTCAACCTATTTGATATTACAAAGGGCTTTATGACAGATTAAATGAATATTTAGTCATGACTTTAAACTATAGGTTTAAAGTCCCGATAGATCATATCGCACCAGTGTACGGTGTAGCCTACCGCGAGTTTCCTCTGTATTGATGAACTCATTGGTGAGAACGAGAAGGTCATCTAAGGGTAAAAAGAGTGTTTGGCGAAGAAGGCTCTTGTATTGGCGTTAACGTCGTCTATAAGTTATCAGGGCGATGGCTTTTATCCATTGATTTATCATGTGTTTGCCATTTCTTAATCGTCTGCTGACTTGATAATTTTGTGGGTGCTAGTTGGCTAAATTTTTCAGATTGAATCAATAAGTAACGACAATAACCTTTTTGGCAGATTCCAACGGCTGAAACGTTTCTTGATAAGGAAATACCGATTATGAGTCTTTTAAAAGTAATGAATCAAACCTGCCTTTTGGTTGATTTAACCAAAAATGGAGGCAACATTTATAACGACTTGATGATGCAAACCTTAGCGTATGGCAAAACATCCGATTGTTTAACGGATCGACGTTTATTAGGATTAGCCTAGATGACTGAATTTGCGGAAGAAATGAGAATGAGCAGCTACCTTGAATACCATGATTTTGAGCGCCACTAGGTCAGTGTTCAGGCAAAACAATCCTAGAACACATGGCAAATGCTTTAGGCTTGGAGGCGTTGTTTGATGGCTTTTCCTCAGATGGTGCGGCTTATTCTGCGATTGAATAAGGGTAAAAATGAAAGGGTGGTTTTTTTCCTTGATAAAATCTATTCAGGGGAGTGTTGAAGTGATTAAATAACACCTTTCCGAACAGCGTGGTTTATGTTTAAATATTTTCCCTTCCCCCAATCAATATTCTTGTTATCTTTGAGTAAAAATCATGTTTTCACATATTAAGGAAGATGTTTCCTGTGTCTTTGATCGTGACCCTGCGGCACGTAATACTTTTGATGTGCTGACGACTTACCCTGGTGTTCATGCCATTATTATCCATCGTCTCTCACATATTTTGTGGGGCAAGGGCTTTAAGTGGTTGGCGCGGGTTTTTTCTAATGTGGCACGTTTGTTTACAGGGATTGAAATCCACCCTGGCGCTGTGATTGGTCGTCGTTTTTTTATTGATCATGGGATGGGTGTGGTCATTGGTGAGACCGCAGAAATTGGCAACGATTGTACTTTGTACCATGGGGTTACATTGGGTGGAACCAGTTGGCGAGCAGGAAAACGTCACCCCACTTTAGCCGCGAATGTGGTGGTTGGTGCGGGGGCTAAAATTCTAGGGCCTATTACTATTCATAATGGTGCGCGAATTGGCTCTAATGCGGTGGTGGTGAAAGATGTTCGTGAAGATACTACCGTGGTGGGTGTCCCTGGTCGAGAAGTGATACGACGTTCGGAGCGACAGAAAAAGCGTGCGGATCTTGCTCGCAAAATGGGGTTTGATGCGTATGGTGCAACACAAGATATGCCTGATCCTGTGGCGAATACGGTGAATCGAATGTTGGATCATATTCATTCAATGGATCAGCGTATGGATAAAATGTGTACGCAAATTCGTCATTTAGGCGGTGAATTGGATATGCCGCCGTTGCCAAAGATTGAGGCAGAAGGTTTTGATCAAACAGTAGAGCAGAAAAAAAATAAAAATGTGGGTAGTACTTGACTGTTCTTGTCAGGTATTTTACTATTCTTAATATTAGCAATCAATGATAAACGAAGATTAGCAATGATTGGATTAAAAAGGTATCTCTCTTTTGGGTGGCATTGACCTGTCCTTAAAGGAGTAAGGTATGTCATGGAGACTAAGCCCCAATGAAGTTAACAACGAAAGGTCGTTATGCAGTGACTGCAATGTTAGATATTGCTTTGCATTGTAAAGATAAGCCTGTTTCTTTAGCCGAAATTTCAAAACGCCAAGATATTTCTCTTTCTTATTTAGAACAGTTATTTTCTAAGTTGCGTAAACAAGGGTTAGTGAACAGTATGCGTGGACCAGGCGGTGGTTATCGTTTGAGCCGTGTTCCTGCTGAAATTGCGGTTTCAGATATTATTAGTGCAGTGGATGAGAATGTTGATTTATCTAATTGTTCTGGAGTAGGGAACTGTCAGAAAGATGAGCGTTGTTTAACGCATGATTTATGGATGGATTTAAGCCATCGTATTCAGTCATTTTTAGATGATATTTCATTAGAGGAAATGATGTCACGGGCTGATGTCATTGCGGTATCGGAACGTCAAGATAATGAAAAAATATTAAGGCAGGTTTGAAATGCCCTTTGGTTTTTGAATAAGCCAATAAG